>CAMKSB010000150.1 GCA_946415335.1 uncultured Clostridia bacterium | reverse complement strand
TCCACGCCGTCGGTCACATATACCTTTCCGGTATCGTCTAACAGAATATAATCAAACGGCGGCAGGTCTTGTTGGTTTTTCCAATAAGCCTGCGCTTTTTCTGCGCCCATGACAAACAGCGCGGTAGAAAGCGCGTCGCAGTAGAGTCCGTTGTCGCTGATGATAGAGACGGAGACAACGCCGCTGTCGGCGGACATTCCGGTTTTGGGATCGAGGATATGGCAATAACGCTTGCCGTCCTGCTCGAAATAGCGCTCATAGCTGCCGGAGGTGGCAACGATCCTGTCGCGCAGGGTGACGGTGGCAAAGTAGCCGCCGGTGCTCTCGGGATCGCTGATACCGACCTTCCAGTCGGAGCCGTCCGGCTTGGTTCCGACAGCCGCGACAGTGCCGCCGAGGTTGAGGATCGCGGACTTGACCTCGTTTTCGGCGAGGATCTCCTTTGCCCTGTCGGCGGCGTAGCCCTTGGCGACAGCGCCGAGGTCGAGCTTCATCTTCTCGGGAATATACGTCCGGTTGAAATTGAGCGCGATCTGCGTGTAATCGACGTGCTGCAGCAGCTCGTCGATCGTCGACTTGTCGGGGATACGGAAATCGCGGCTGATGAAGCCCCATTCCTCGACCAGCGGATAAACCGAGGGGTCAAGCGCACCGTCCGTGCTCTGACTGACCTTGAGAGCGCCTTCGAGCACCTTGAAAACGTCCTCGTCCTCGACAAAGCCGGACTGATTCAGCTCGCTGACCTTGCTGTCCGGGTCGTTGGCGTTAAAGAGCGCTTCCAGCCGCAATATTTCATTTTGAACCGCTTCGGCGGTTTTTTTGTCGCCGTAAAGCGAGACCTGCATGAAGGTGTCCATGCTCTCAAAGCTGATCGTTTCCGGATTGACAGAACAGCCGGAGAGGAAAAGAACGGATATGAGAAGAAGGGAAAGTAATCGTTTCATAATATACCTCAGAAGGTAGTTGTGAGTTGTGAGTTATTAGTTATTAGTTGGAAAGATAGATGATACAGAAAAGTCAGATAGAAGTGCCAACCGTTCCATAAAAACGATAAAACTTGCCACCGACGTTTGGTATCAGCCGACTTAGCCAACTAATAACTAATCACTCGGCGCCAACGGCGCAACTATCTTCTTACCAAAAAAGGGCTCGGTCGCCCGAACCCTTTATCATTGTAATCAAGACTTTTTCCACGCTGCCGGGATGAAAAGCAGGATCACCGGGAACAGTTCGAGTCTGCCGGCGAGCATGTCGAAGATCAGGACGCATTTGGAAAGCGGCGTCAGCATGGCGTAATTGCCGACGGGGCCGACAGCGCCCAGACCGGGGCCGGTGTTGTTCAGCGTGGCGGCAACGGCGGTGAAGCAGGTCACAAAGCCCCTTCCCTCGATCGACACCAGAATAAAGCTGATGACGAACACCGCCACATACACCGAAAGGAACACCGAGGTGCTGCGCATGGTGTTGTGGTCGACCTTCTTGCCGTCCATCGTGACGGCGCGGACGTTGCGCGGATGAACCAGCAGGAAGAACTCCTTTTTGACCTCTTTCGCCAGCAGGATGATACGCGATATTTTGAAACCGCCGCCGGTACTGCCTGCCATCGCGCCCACAAAGGTGATCAGCACGATCAAAGCGCGAGAGAGCATCGGCCAGTGGTTGACGTCGCCGATACCGAAGCCGGTGGTGGTGATGATCGACGAGGTGTAGAAGAAGCTCTGGTGGAACGCGTCGTAAGGCGTGGGATAAAGCGGCATGATATTGAAGCCGATCACGACGGTGCAGAACACGATGATGCCGATATACACCCACAGCTCCGTCATGCGGAACGCCTGCGCGAATTTCCTGCCGATCAGCAGGATGTAGAAGCTGAAATTGGTGCCGAACAGCATCATAAAGACGCCGATGACCGTCTGCAGATAGTAGGAATTGTAGGCGGCGACATTGGTGTTTTTCACGCCGAAGCCGCCGGTGCCGGCGGTGGCAAAGCTGATGTTGATCGCGTCAAAGGCTTCCATGCCGCCGAAAAGCAGCAGCAAGCATTCCATCAGCGTCAGCCCGAAGTAAATGCCGTAGAGCAGCGCGGCGTAGTCGCGCATTTTGGGAACCGCCTTGCCCACGATGGGACCGGGGCTCTCAGCGCGCATGAGGTAGATGTTCTTCTGACCGCCCAGCTTGGGGATCAGCGCCAGCAGGAACACGATAACGCCCATGCCGCCCAGCCAGTGCATCAGGCTGCGCCACATCAGCATACCGTGGCTGAGCTGCTCGACTTCTACGAGGATCGTCGCGCCGGTAGTGGTAAAACCGGAGACCGTCTCAAAGAGCGCGTCGAGATAATTGGGTATCTCGCGACTGAGGAAGAACGGCATGGCGCCGACCAGCGAGAGCACGATCCAGCTCAGCGCCGTGGAACAGAAGCCGGCTTTTTGATAAAGCACCATATTTTTCGGCTTTTTGACCTTGACAGCCAGCACGCCCAGACCGGCGCTGACAGCACCGGTGATCAGGAAATACAAGCCCTCGTGCTCGCGGTAGATCAGGGAAGTCACCGTGCCGACCTGCATGGCGATGCCCTCAACGATCAGCACCCAGCCGAGGATATAAACAATCAGTCTCTTATTCATGCCAACCTCAACGCCTGCTCAGAATATCATCGAGGTCACTCAAGCCCTTGTGCTTGGTGACGACGACCACGGAATCGTCCGCCATGATCACGTCGGAGCCGGTCGGAAGGATGACCTTGCCGCCTCTGGCGATACAGATCACCTGCAGATCGTCGCGCAGGTTGAGCTTGGAAAGCGGCGTGTTGAGCAGCCGCGAGCTGCTTCTGGCACGGAATTCCAGCGCCTCTACCCTGTCGTTGCTGAGACGGTAGAGCGTCTCGACGTTGCTGCCGAGCGAATTCTGCATGGCGCGGATATAACGCGCGATGTACTCGCCGGCGATGTGCTTCGGGTTGATCACGGTGTCCAGTCCGATCTGGCTGACGATCGAGTCAAAATAGGCGTTGTTGACCTTGGTGATGACCTTCGCCTTGGAGATGTTCTTGATGTACATGGAGATGAGGATATTTTCCTCGTCGTAATCCATCAGCGCGGCAACGCCGTCGGCGTGTTCAATGCCCTCGCTGTGAAGCAGATCCTGATCCATGCAGTCGCCCTGGATGATCACCGCGCCGTGAAGCGCTTCGGCAAGCTCGTTGCAGCGATCCGGGTTGTGCTCGATGATCTTGACATTTGCGCCGGAACGCAGCAGCCGCTGCGCCAGATAATAGGAAATTTTGCCGCCGCCGAGGAGGAAGATGCTCCTGCCTTTGCCGACGGAAACATTGATTTTTTTGAAAAAGCGCACGGCGGATTCCGTTCGGGCGACGATCGACACGCGGTCGCCTGCCTGAATGACAAAATCGCCGTTCGGAATAAACACATCGTCGCCGCGTTCGATGGTGCCGATACGCACAGTGCCTTTGAGGTTGTCGATCTTGCTGATCGCCTTGCCGTCCAATGCGCCGCCGCGGTAGATCTCGAACTTGATGAGGTCGACCATGCCCTTGGAGAAGCTGTCGATCTCCAGCGCGCCGGAAAATCGCAGCATACGGCTGATTTCGAGCGCTGCGGTCTGTTCGGGATTGATGAACATGGAAAGTCCCATCAGATCCTTGACGCGGAACAAGTCGCCGGCATATTCGGGATTGCGCACGCGCGCAATGGTGTTGTGTGCGCCGCATGCCTTCGACATCAGGCAGGTGTAGAGGTTCACCTCGTCACGCGCCGCCGCCGCGATCACAAGATCGGCATTGGCAGCGCCGGCTTCCTCCAGCGTCTCATAGATCGCGCCGTTGCCCTCGATCCCCAGAACGTCCAGCGAATCGGAAAGCCGCGTCACCGCTTCACGGTTGATGTCTACTACAACGATTTCATGATCCTCGGCATTCAG
>CAMKSB010000149.1 GCA_946415335.1 uncultured Clostridia bacterium | reverse complement strand
GACGAAAAATCTTACATCGCAATCCGCACACCTAAATTATGCGGTATTGCCTTTAGAAAGGAAGGCTCTCATGAGTAAATTCGCTATCATCGCCGACGGCTCCTGCGACCTCGGCGAACAGTTTCAGAAGGATTACGACATCCGCATCATCTTCGGTCACCTGACCTGTCCGGAATCCGTCGAGGTTCCGTCCAGACTCAGCTGGACAAAGACGGAGAGAGATCAGTTTTATAAGAACCTGAGCAAGAATCCCGACGGCTACGCCACAGCGCCGCCGAATGTCGAGGAATTCAAGGCTGTCTTTGAGGAATACGCCGCCAAGGGCGAGGACGTGCTCTGCGTCACCATTTCCGGCGGTATCAGCGGCGCGTTCAACTTTGCCACACAGGCGAAAAACGAGGTCCACAAAAAATATCCCAACGTCCGCATCGTGGTGATCGACTCCCTGCGCTTCAGCATCGGTCACGGCCTGCTGGTCATTCTTGCCGCCAAGCTGCGCGCAAACGGCAGGGATATCTTTGAGGTCGCGGCATATCTGGAGGACAACAAGAACCGCATCCATCAGTGCGGATGGCTGGACGATCTCAGCTTCGTCGCCAAGAAGGGCAGACTGACGCACTCCAAGGCGTTTTTCGGCAAGATCGCCGGCATCAAGCCGATCGGCGAGTTTGACTACAACGGACTCACCACCGTGATCGGAAAGGTCAAGGGCGCGAAAAAGGCGTACAGCGTCCTGCTCAAATACATGGAAAATACGATTGAAAACGCGTCCGAGCAGACGATTTTCATCGCGCAGACCTGCCGCTATTCCCAGGCGGAGAAGTATAAGCAGATGATCGAAGAGCGATTCAAGCCCAAGGAAGTCATCATCATGGACGTGTTCCCGTTCTGCGGCATCAATATCGGCCCCGGACTGATGGCGGCGTACTATATCGGCAAGCCGATCTCCAAGGGACTGACCACTGAAAAAGCGCTGCTCGAGCGCCTGATCGCAGAAGAAGGATAAAGAAGTAGATTAATATGATACAAACGATAAACGGAACGCATTTTGAGCAGATGGCACGCGGCGGACTGGCGCGTCTGCAGCAGCACGAGAAAGAGGTCAACAAACTCAACGTCTTTCCCGTGGCGGACGGCGACACCGGCACCAATATGTGCGCCACGCTGGGCAACGGCATTGCCTATGCCCGTCCGGCGGAACGCCTCTCGGATTATCTCAAAATGCTCAGCGAAGGAATGCTGCTCGGCGCAAGGGGCAATTCCGGCGTGATTTTGTCGCAGTTTTTCAAGGGCGTATATCTGGCGCTCAACGACTGCGGCGAAGCCGATCCCAAGGCGCTGGCAAAGGCGCTTTTGCAGGGCAGTCAGACGGCGTATCAGTCCGTCATCAAGCCTGTCGAGGGCACGATCCTGACGGTCATGCGCGAGGGCATCGAGAACATCAAGGCGCCGTCCACCGTGGAGGAACTGCTCACGCGCTATATCGCGCGGATGAAGCGTTCGCTTGCGAGAACCCCCGATCTGCTGCCGGTGCTGCGCGAGTCCGGCGTGATCGACAGCGGCGGCAAGGGTTTGATCTATATCGCCGAGGGTATGCTGATGGCGCTGACCGGCGAGGAGCTTCCCGAGATCGAAGAAACGCCGGTGAAACAGACGCTTGACTTTTCCCTTTTTGACGCGAACAGCGTGATGAACGAGGGCTACTGCACGGAGTTCATCTTGCAGCTGCTGCTTGCAGAGGGCTATCGTCAGGATTTTGACCTCAACGATTTCATCGCCGCGCTTTCGGCGCTAGGCGATTCACTGGTCGTTGTGCGCGACGGCTCGCGCGTCAAAGTCCACGTCCACACCCATGCGCCGGAGAAGGTGACGGCGCTCGCCAGACAGTACGGCGAATTTCTCACCTTCAAACTGGAAAACATGCAGCTGCAGCACAACGAAGTCCTGCACGAAAAAGAAAAAACGCCGCACAAGCCGCTCGGCATGATCGCCGTCGTCAACGGCGAGGGCATGGCGCAGCTTTTTGAAGAACTCGGCTGCGACGTGGTGATCCGCTGCAGCGAGACCATGAACGCCTCGGCGCAGGAGTTCATCGACGCGTTCGAGCGCGTCAACGCCGATGAAGTGGTCGTGTTTCCCAACGATAAAAACGTCATTCTCGCCGCCCGTCAGGCGGCGCAGCTCAGCGGCGACGAGCGTATCCACATCCTGCCCAGCCGCAGCGTTGCGGAGGGCTATTTCGCCGTCGCGATGGACGTGATCGAAAACGAGGTCTCCTACCGCCTGCAGTCCATGGAGAGCGGCTTGCGCGACGTCGTCACAGTGGCAGAAACCACCGCTTCGCGCGACTTTTCCGGCGACGGCGTTTCCTGTCATGAGGGAGACGAGATCGTGCTTGTCGGCGGCGAGATCACCGCGGCAGGCAGCGACTGGCTGGAAACCTTACAGGGCGCTCTGCGTGCGCTTCCCGAGATGGAGGACGCGGAGACCTGCGTGATCTTCAGCGGCGAAACCGTCACGGAGGACGAGAAGGAAGCCTTGTCCGAATGGCTGGAGGAAGAATTTCCGCTGCTCGAAGCGGAGTTTATCGACGGCGGACAGAAATTCTACCGCTGGATTATCGGTCTGACCTGACCGGAGGAGTTTTATGAATATCTGGTTATGGATCCTGATAGGTGTGCTCGCCTTTATCGTGGTGTCGGAGCTGACGATCGCCGGCGTGATCTACACGATCCTGCTGGTGCGCACGAGCAAAAAGAAATGGGGCAGAGACGTCAAGCTGCCCGATGACGACGAATACAAGGGCATGTACTACGAAGGGCTCGAATGGGGCAGGGAGTACGCCGACTACAGCCGCGACGTGCAGATCAAAAACGGCAAATACCGTCTGGTCGGCGAATACTTTGACTTCGGCGGCGAAAAGGCGGCGATCATCATTGCCGGCAGAACGGAATCGCTCAAGTATTCCTACTATTTTGCCGAGCCCTACCGCAAGGCAGGCTACAACGTGCTGGTGGTCGACAACCGTTCTCACGGCTATTCCGACGGCAGAGTGTGCTCGCTCGGCTACCGCGAATACAGCGATATACAGGCGTGGAGCCGTTTTCTCTGCGACGATCTCGGCAACAAGGCGGTATTCCTGCACGGCATCTGCATCGGCTCGGCGGTGGCGCTTTTCGCGCTGGTCGACAGAAATTGCCCGGACTGCGTCGAGGGCATGTGCGCCGACGGCATGTTTACGCGCTTTGCCGAATCCTTCAAAAATCACATGGACGAGGACAAGCGCCCCAAGCTGATCCCCAAGGGCTTGGTTTATCTGTACATGCGGGTTTTCTCGCATGCCAACGTCGTATCCGACGGCCCCCTGTGGCGGATCGACCGGCTGAGAAAGCCCATCCTCTTTCTGCACAGCCGCGAGGACACCTATTCCACGCCGGAACAGGCGGAAAAGCTCTTTGCCAAGTGTTCCTCGCCCAACAAGCGCTTTGTCTGGTTTGAGAAGGGCGCTCATTCGCGCGTCCGCGTCAACGCGCCGCAAAAATACGACGAAACTATTCTCAGCTTTTTGCGCGAGCTGAACGCATAATTTTTTTGAAATGACACACAATAAGGAGTGACAGCCATGAAACGTCCATTCGTCAGGAGGCTTGTTTCCGTGCTCCTTATTGTGCTTTTTTCATTTTGTGCCCTTTCCGTCGCCGGCTCCGTCGTCGCCTTCCGGGTGTTGTTCCAGCGGACGGATAACCTTGATTCCGTGGTGACGCTCCGCTACAGCCGCATTGACAGCAAGCGCTATCCGCGGCAGGAGATCAGCTTTCTCTCCGGAGAAAACCGGCTGCGCGGCTATCTTTACGGCAAGGGCAGCAAGGGCGTGATCGTCATCGCGCCCGGCGTTTCGTCCGATTCGGAAGCGCATTTGCCGGAGATTATGCGGTTCCTC
>CAMKSB010000148.1 GCA_946415335.1 uncultured Clostridia bacterium | reverse complement strand
AACCGCGACGTCGCGATGAAAATGCTGATCTCCAAGCTCGTTGAGATCAAGGAGCGCGAGCACCTCGAAAAGATCGAGGACATCAAGGGCGTTCAGAAGGAGATCACCTGGGGCTCTCAGATCCGCAGCTATGTGTTCATGCCCTATACGATGGTAAAAGACCACCGTACCGCCTATGAAACCGGCAATATCCAGGCGGTGATGGACGGCGATCTGGACGGCTTTATCAACGCCTATCTCAAATGCGCCAGCCAGGGAACGCTGCTTAAATAATCAAAGTTTATTCTTCAATCAGAAAGGATTGATTCAAATGTATATCACATGTCTTGACCTCGAAGGCGTATTGGTGCCTGAAATCTGGATCGCGTTCGCGAACGCGACCGGTATCGAGGAGTTGAAAAAGACCACTCGTGACGAGCCCGATTACAACAAGCTCATGCAGTACAGGATCGCTATCCTCAAGGAGCACGGACTCGGTCTCAAGGAGATCCAGGACGTCATCGCGACGATCGACCCGATGCCCGGCGCCAAGGAGTTCTTGGATGAACTGCGTTCCTTCTGCCAGGTCATCATCATCAGCGATACCTTCACCCAGTTCGCAACGCCGCTGATGAAGAAACTCGGCTGGCCGACCATCTTCTGCAACTCTCTGGTTGTTTCCGAGACCGGCGAAGTGACCGATTTCAAAATGAGAGTCGAGCAGTCCAAGCTTACCACTGTCAAGGCGCTGCAGTCCATCGGCTACGAAACCATCGCCGCCGGCGACAGCTATAACGACCTCGGCATGATCCGCGCGAGCAAGGCGGGCTTCCTGTTCAGAAGCACCGACAAGATCAAGGCGGGCAACCCCGATCTTCCCGCGTTTGAAGAATATGACGAGTTCCTCAACGCCATCCGCAACGCGATGGATTAAGGACATCTCCATACGGAATCGAGCCGACAGTTGTCGGCTTTTTTCTTTTTAATTCTAAAAACAGAATACAAAAACCGAAACATGTGCTATACTATAACAATCACTACTAGGAAGCGATTACCATGTCAGTTACGATCAATCTAGGAGCGTGGCGCTCCGTTTTCGCGGTACCCTCTCAAATCGTGGATGAGGGCTTGAAATACTCGGACGGCGTCAAACTCAAGGTTTTGCTCTATGTCCTGCGACATGCAGGCGAGGAGTTGGAGTACAAATCAATATCACAGGGAACCGGCGTGAACGTCACCGATATTCCCGAAGCACTCGACTACTGGGTGAGTTTGGGCGTGATGCAGAAGGACGGCAGTCTCTACGAGCCACCGAAAGCAGAAACGCAGCCGGTGCCCGTCGCAGAGCCGGAGCCGGTCGTCGAGCCGGAGCTGCAGCCGGAGGAACCGCCTAAGCCGCGTTTCACCGTCGCAAAGCCGCAGAAGCCGGATTATGTGTTCACGGCGCAGCAGCTTGCGGTGGACGACGAATTGAAATTCCTTGTCGGTGAGGCGCAGACCGCCTTGGGGAAGGTGCTCTCCAATGCCGACGTCAGCACGCTGCTGATGCTCAAGGACACCTGCGGACTGCCGCTTGACGTAATACTGATGTTGATCCAGTACGCCATCAGCATCGACAAGGGCAACATGCGCACGGTCGAGAAGCTCGGCGTCAGATGGGCGGATGACGGCGTGGATTCCGTTGAAGCGGCTGAGAATAAGATCCGTCTGGCGACGCAGCGCACAAAATGCTATTCTATCGTCGCGACCGCCTTTGGTTTGAAGAATGCCGGTTCTCCCAGCAAAAAGCAGCTTGATTACTGCTCTGCATGGGTAACGGAATGGAAGTTTTCTCCCGAAATGCTCCGCGAAGCCTACGAGCGCTGTGTGGACGCCAAAGGGGAGATGAAGTTTAACTACATCGACGGCATACTCCGACGTTGGCATACAGCCGGCATCCACAATCTCAGTGAGTTGAAGGAGTCCGAACAGAAAAAGACGGCGTCCAAAAAGGAGCCGCCGCGCAATCAAAGCTACAATATCGACCAGCTTGACGAAATCAACAAGATGTAAGAGGAAAGATCATGGGTTACAGCAAAAAGGTATTCAGAGCCGCCGAAGCAAAGCTGTCCGAGCGCAAGCAGGACGCGGAGCGCGCGGCGGAGGAGAGAAGGCGCAAAATTTACCGTCTGATTCCCCGCACGGAGGAGTTGGTAAAGGCGATCGGCAGCAGCGGTATCCGCGCGGCAAGAGCGGTTGTTCGAGGCGGCAACGCGACCGAGGAACTCGAAAAGCTGCGTGCAGAAAATCTGCGCCTGCAAAGCGAACTGCGAACGATCCTGCGGGAAAACGGCTACAAGGAAGATGTATTCGAGCCGGACTACAGCTGCAAGCGCTGCAATGATACCGGCTATTACGAGCAGGACAACGTCACGCTGATGTGTCCGTGTCTCAGAAAGGCGCTGTCCGAATGCGCCTGTGAAGAACTGAACCGTTACGCGCCGCTGTATCAGTCCACCTTCGAGAACTTCTCGCTCGACTATTATCCGACGGAGCCGAACGAGCACCGGATCGTTCCGCGCGAACACATGGACAAGGTCTACCGCTATTGCCGTGACTACGCCGCGAATTTCTCTCTGCATTCGCAGAATCTCCTGTTTTTCGGCGCGACCGGACTGGGCAAGACGCACTTGTCGCTTGCCATTGCCAACGAGGTCATCCAAAAGGGCTTCAGCGTTATCTATGTGTCGGCGCCGTCGCTGATCCAGCAGTATGAGCAGCGCATGCGTTCCGGCAGCTATGACGAGGACTTGCTCGACATGGTGACCGACTGCGATCTGCTGATCATTGATGATCTCGGCAGCGAGTTTACCAACCAGTTCACCGTGCCGCATATCTACAACCTCATCAATTCACGCCTGCTTCTAGGCAGACCGATCATCATCAGCACGAACCTCAGCATGAGAGAATTGGAGCGCCAGTATACCTACCGTCTGGTGTCGCGTCTGAGCGGCGAAGCAGAGAAGCTGAATTTCTTCGGCAGAGACATTCGCATCGAGAAAAAGAAATTGAAAAAAGTTGAAAAAACTTCTTGACAAAACGGCTGGGTTATAGTATAATGATAGACGTTGCATGAGAGTGCAGCGCGCATAGCGGAATGGTGTAACGGTAGCACGACAGACTCTGACTCTGTTTGTTGGGGTTCGAATCCCTATTCCGCTGCCATCAGCCTCGAAACCATTTCGGGGCTGTTTTTTCGAGGTGTAGCGCAGTTTGGTAGCGCACATCGTTCGGGACGATGGAGTCGCAGGTTCAAATCCTGTCACCTCGACCAAAAATGGGCAGTTTTGTGAAAAACTGCTCTTTTTTTGTGTGTTTTTCAAAAAATCACAAAAAACAAGCAAAAACCTCAAAGAAATGGCTATTTATTGCGATTGCTTCATAAATATGAAGTTTAATTTTTTGCTGATTTTTAGCCCTGATTTTGCCGCGAGTGTCGAGTGAGTGTCGTGTGAGTGTCGGATGAAGGTATGATGACTGCACAACGAATTGCAGTCATTTCTGCAGTCATTTTTTTTGAGACCGAAAAAACCAGCCGAAAATTCCCCAAAAAACGCTTATTTTTTGATTTCTACCTTTTGCACAAAACAAACTATAAAAAATAGTATAAACTGCCCACAGACAAACAAAGCAGTTACAAACACATACAAAAATACACAACAAAGAGAAAAACGACAACTATAACGCTACCTAAGAAGAAGGCGCTGTGAAAAAAGTTCCCAAAAAAACAGACAGGCACATAACCGAAAAGATAGACGGTTATGTGCCTGTTGTGGTATATAAGTTTGTGAAAAATAATACCATAATCAATTATCCACCAAAGCAAGGAAGATTTCCAGTATTTATTTCAGATTTATTAGAAATTTCTGATCCGGTAATAGTGTTTGACCATGTAATGGAGGCGATTGGAGTTCAGAAGTATCTCAAGGGCGCGGTAAAAA
>CAMKSB010000147.1 GCA_946415335.1 uncultured Clostridia bacterium | reverse complement strand
TCGCGAGATGACCGCTGCTTGAGACCGGCAGGAACTCCGTGAGTCCCTGGACGATGCCCTGAATGACCGCGTCTAAAATCGTCATATATGTACCTCCTGAAAATTGGTTGTGCCGCAAGGCGCCGTTCAATCCTTGTAAAGACTGAACGGCAGCGCTTTTACGGCTGTTCTTCTATCATTTCATACAGTGCTTCAATCGCTTCGGAAACCGTGCCGACCGCGTCGATCAAGCCCTCCCTGACCGCGTCCTCGCCGTCAAGGATCGTGCCGACATCCGTGACCAGTTCGCCGGTATTGAGCACCAGTTCACTGTAGCGTTCCGGCGAGACGGACGAATGCTCGGTCACGAAATTGGTGATCCTGTCCTGCATACGCCGGAAGTAGTCGAACGCCTGCGGTACGCCCAGCGTCAGCCCGGTGGTACGTACCGGATGCACCGTCATAGACGCGCTCTTGGCGATAAAGCTCTTTTTCGCCGCTACCGCCAGCGGGATGCCGATCGAGTGACCGCCGCCGAGCACCACGGACACCGAGGGTTTCTTCATGCCGGAGATCAACTCGGCGATCGCCAGACCTGCCTCCACGTCGCCGCCGACGGTGTTGAGCAGGATCAGCAGTCCGTCAATCCGTTCGTCCTCCTCGATCGAGACAAGCAGCGGAATGATGTGCTCGTACTTGGTGGTCTTGTTCTGTGAGGACAGGATATAATGCCCTTCGATCTGTCCGATAACGGTCAGGACGTGGATGATCTTGCCCTTGTGCGCCGTCAGGACAGAACCTGTCTCGCCGTAAGGCGAGGGCGCTTCCTCTGGCGACGGGTCGGACTTGGGCTCTTCCTCACAGGGATTTTTGACGAATTCGTCTTGATGTTCATTACTTGTTGCCATACTGCACCTCCGGGATTAGTGTTTCCCGATGCGGCGCAAACATACGGCGATACAGTATATGCTCCGAAGCCGATAATAAACCATTTTTAATTATATCATCAACCTCAAACTTTTTCAAGATTTTCCCTTTATATTTCTAATAAATAATAATTATTTTACAGAATTATTGTAGTATTAGAGTGTATATGTGTATATAGCAGATTTTCATTAACTTTGGAGTGATTCTTTCTTGGATTCCAACATATCCATGGGCATTGCCATTGCCCTGCTCATACTGCTCTCGGCGTTCTTCTCCGCTATGGAGACCGCTTTTTCCTTCGTCAACAAGATACGCGTCCAGCATGCGGTCGAAAACGGCGATAAAAAAGCCGCCAAGGTGCTGTATGTCATCGAGCGCTTTGACAAAGCCCTGACCGCTATTTTGATTTGCAACAACATCGTCAACCTCGGGTGTTCGTCTATCGCCACCGTGCTCTGTCTGAACCTGTTCGGCGATATCGGCTCCGCTATCGCGACCGGCGTGACGACTTTGCTGGTGCTGACCTTCGGCGAGGTGATCCCGAAATGTCTCGCCAAGGAGCACTGCGACGCCTTTGCCGGAAAAACCGCCGGGATACTGAAATTTTTGACGATCATCCTCACGCCGCTGGTGTTCATCTTCATGAAGCTGCGCGCTGTGGCGCTCAAAATCGCCGGCAGCAGCGAGGACGCTCCCAGCGTGACCGAAAATGAACTGAAATACATCGTCGAGAGCATTGAGGAAGAAGGCGTTCTCGAGGAAAGCGAAAGCGAGATGGTTCGCTCGGCGCTGGACTTTGACGAGACGACCGCCGAGGAGATCCTCACGCCGCGCGTGGACGTGGTGTTCATCAACATCGAGGACAGCCAGCAGAAGATCAAGGAGATCATCATTGAGAACCGCTACTCGCGGATCCCGGTGTATGAGAACACGATCGACAACATCGTCGGCATCCTGCATACGCGCGATTATCTGGAATCCCTCGCAGACGGCAAAGCGCCTGCGCTCAAGGATATCATGCAGCCGCCGTTCTTTGTGTTCCGGACGCAGCAGCTTTCCAAGATCCTCAGCTCCTTCAAGCGTACCAAGGATCATATGGCGATCGTCACCGACGAATACGGCGGCACCCTCGGTATCGTCACCATGGAGGATCTGCTCGAGGAGATCGTCGGCGATATCTGGGACGAGGACGAGGAGATCGAGCACAGCTACTACAAGATCGGCAAGGATGAGTTCCTTGTCAACGGCGATATCGAGATCGAGGACATGCTCGCGCTGTTCAATCAGGACGGCGACGCACTGGAAAGCGATTCCGTCACCGTCGGCGGTCTGATTTTGGAACACGCCGGCACGATCCCTCACAAGAGAGAAAGCATTGAGACAGGCGGCTTCCGCTTCACCGTCATGGAGGTCGAAAACCAGCGCATCATGCGCGTGGTCGTCAAAAAGCTGGATGAAGAAACAACAGAAGATGATGATAAAAAGGGTTAGTTCACGAGGAACTAACCCTTTTTTTATTGATTGAGATATTTGATGGCTTCCGTCGCGGCAACAGCGCCGTCGGCAGTCGCTGTGACGAGCTGACGGACTTCCTTGACGCGGTTGTCTCCGGCTACGAAAACGCCGGGTGTGTCGGTGTGGCAGTTTTCGCCGGAAAGCGCGTAGCCTGCGCTGTCAAGCGCGATGACCTGCGCGAAATTCTGGTTCTCCGGGATCCTGCCGACCGCGACAAAGAGACCGTTGACTTCGATCGTTCGCGTTTCGCCCTGCTTATTGACGACCTCTACCGCCGTGAGTTTTTTGTCCGCGATCAGCGACTTGACGACGCTGTTAAGCACCAGCTCCACGTTGTCGCGCAATTTGACGCGTTCCACCGTGGCGGCTTCCGCACGGAATTCATCGCGGCGGTGAATCAGATAGACCTTTTCCGCCAAGTCTGCGAGATAGAGCGCATCCTCGAGGGCAGTATTGCCGCCGCCGACGACCGCGACTGTCTTTCCGCGATAAAACGCGCCGTCACAGGTGGCACAGTAGGAAATGCCCCTGCCCACCAGCTTGTCCTCATTTTCTACACCAAGCTTGCGGTTCTCGGAACCGGTGGCGATGATGACCGCCTTGCCGGTATAGGCGTTTTTGGCGGTTCGGACGGTCTTTTCCTCTCCCCCGTCCTCAATGGCGACGGCTTTTTCAAACTTGAATTCCGCGCCGAGCGCCTTTGCCTGCTCATAGACCTTCGTGGCGAAGTCAAAGCCGGAAATATGCGCCGCGACCGGGTAGTTCTCAATATCGGGCGTGTTGATGATCTGACCGCCGTAGCTGAGCGCTTCGAGCACGAGCACGCTCTTGGCGGCGCGGCGTGCATAGATCGCCGCGGTCATGCCGGCAGGACCGGCGCCGATAATGATGATGTCCCACATAGGCTTAACCTAAAAAGTCTTCGAGCGCTTCACGCGGTACGAGTCCGACGCTTCTGTCGGCTTCCTTGCCGTCCTTGAAGAGCACAACGCAGGGAATGGAGCTGACGTTGTACTCCATCGCGAGATCGCGCGCGTCGTCAACGTCAATGGAAACGAAGTTGACATCCTGTCTGTCGCCGGAAAGATCCTCCAGTATCGGGCGGAGCATCTTGCAGGGACCGCACCAGGTCGCGTAAAAATCGACGAGGACGGGCTTGTCGGACTGTAATACTTCTGCTGCAAAATTAGCGCTGTTAATTTCTTTTACTGCCATAATCATTCTCCTTATCTTTGGTAAAAAGTGTTTTGTTTTGTCTACAATTAGATTGTACCAAATTAAATTGGATTTGTCAATAGTAGTTTTACCTTTTTTGCAGAAAATATTCAAAAAAGGGACACGCCGCGGCATGTCCCTCTGTTGACAATCATTTATTGATTCATTTTGTTGCCGCAACCGACACAGAAATTGCCGCTGTTCTGCGTACCGCAAAACGGGCAAACCCAACCGGCAGCCTGCGCAGGCTGCTGCTGGAACTGATTCTGCTGCGGATAACCCTGATTCGGGAACTGGTTCTGCTGCGGATAGCCCTGATTCGGGAACTGGTTCTGCTGCGGATAGCCCTGGTTCGGGAACTG
>CAMKSB010000146.1 GCA_946415335.1 uncultured Clostridia bacterium | reverse complement strand
GACACCAACTTCGGCGCCGACCTCACCATCATGGAAGAGGGCACCGAGTTTATCCATCGCGTACAGAACGGCGGTACGCTCCCGATGATCACCTCCTGTTCTCCCGGTTGGATCAAGTTCTGCGAGCACTACTATCCCGACCTCATTCCGCATCTCTCCACCTGTAAGTCTCCCCAGCAGATGCAGGGCTCGATGATCAAGTCCTACTATGCTGAGAAGGCGGGCATCGATCCCAAGGATATCGTGGTCGTTTCCGTGATGCCCTGCGTTGCCAAGAAGTTTGAGATCAAGCGTGAGGATCAGGGACGCGACGGTATGCCCGATAACGACATCTCCATCACCACCCGCGAGCTTGCCAAGATGATCAAGAAGGCGGGCATCCAGTTCACTTCTCTGCCCGACGAGGAATTCGATCCCATGATGGCGATCGGTTCCGGTGCAGCCACCATCTTCGGCGCTACCGGCGGCGTTATGGAAGCGGCTCTTCGTACCGTAGTGGATAAGCTTACCGGCGAGGATCTCCAGACCGTTGACTACAAGGAAGTCCGCGGTACCGACGACATCAAGGAGGCTACCTACAACGTAGCGGGCATGGAAGTCAAGGTCGCCGTCACCTCCGGTCTGAAGAACGCCGCGAAGCTGCTCGACGATATCCGTGCAGGCAAGTCTCCCTATCAGTTCATCGAGATCATGTGCTGCCCGGGCGGCTGCGTCAACGGCGGCGGTCAGCCGATCCAGCCCGGCCATGTGAGAAACTTCACCGACCTCAAGGCACTCAGAGCAAAGGCGCTTTACGAGGACGATCTCAGCCTCGAGTACAGAAAGTCTCACGACAACCCCGAAATCAAAGCGATCTACGAGGAGTATCTCGGCGAGCCCGGCTCACACCTTGCGCATGAGCTGCTCCATACCTCCTATGTAGCCAGAAAGAAAAACTGATTCTCATTGTCATACACCCCAAAAAGGGCTGCTCCACGGCGGAGCAGCCCTTTTACTATGTATATTACTTTTGATATGCCGCGATCACAAACTCGATCTCTGTCGTCAGGGAACCGAGTTGTTCCAGCCTTGCCATGCCTTTGCTCGGCGTGTGATAGTAATACGGCGTCATTTGGAACAACGCCTGAATATCCTCCTGAGATCCCAGTGTGATCTCGCCTTTGACGCGGATCTCATCCGTCAGCCTCAGCCCGTCTGCCTGCGGCTTTTGCTCATCATTCTCATACGGCGTGTCATACAGCGCCTCTTTCAGTCCGAATAAATGCCGCCGTCCCGGGATCGCCGTGAAGAGCGTGCCGTCCTTTGCCAGGATCCTGCCGAATTCCGCCGCCTGAAAGGGAGCGAACAGGTGAAACGCCGCCTTGACGCTGCCGTCGGCGATGGGGATCCGCGCGATATTCGCCACAAAGAAGGAAGCGCCGCAATGCCGCTTCGCCGCGAGCCTGACCATGTTCTTGGACAGGTCAAAGCCGTAGAAATCGCGTTCCATCCGCTTTGTCAGGTATTCCGTATAGTAGCCCTCGCCGCAGCAGATATCCAGCACGCTGTCGCCCTTTTGCGTACAGCCTTCCACGCACTGACAGACGGCTTCCGCCAACGGCGCGTAAAAGCCTTTATTGAGAAAATCCCGCCGCGAACGCGCCATATCCTTGTTGTCGCCGATATTGTCCCCGGAACGGTGGGCGCTGTTGAGGTTGCAGTAGCCTTCCTTGGCAATATCGAAGCAGTGATTCTGTTCACAGCGCAGCGTCCGATCGGTTTCCGTCAGCGCGTTTCCGCAAACCGGACAGCGTAAAATAGCATGATTCATGGTTCAGCTTCCTTTTTGTTTTCTCAGCTTTATTTTATCACATTTTTTTCGCCCTGTAAACCGCCCTAAAAACGTCAGCTTCAATCCCTTAAAATTAGTGCTTACAACCTAATTTTTCAGTCGTGATTTTTCGGGTATTGACAAACCTGTTTTTGGTACTATATAATAGATAAAGTATAAGAAAATTGGCGGAATTTGCTGAAAAATAGGCGAAAGACAAGCGGTTGCGATCCGCAGATTTAGGAGTAAGGTTTATGAAACACATTCGTCTGTCAGCGCTTGCGCTGACCATCGTGACTGGATTGCTCATGACAACGCTGTTTGCCGGATGCGGAGACGAAGGCGAACCGGTCAAGGTAGCGGTTCTGGACAGCGGCAAATCCTACACCGTCGAAGGACTCGACGGCATGACGATACAGCGCCTGCTGGAGGTATCGGACATCAAAACCGACGGCAGAGACACCATCGTACCGGAACGCGGCGTCAAGTGGCGCGATGCCGGTGCGCATGCCATCACCATCAAGCGCTATGCCAAGGTGACGGTCATCTCCGGCGACGAGCGCAAGGATGTCGAGCTGAAGGGCGGCACGGTCGAACTGGCGATCTCACAGGCAGGCTACGACGCGGTTGCCTATGAATGCGATCAGGACAAAAAAGCCTACGTGACCGACGGCATGGAGATCCGGCTGGGCAACCACATCCAAGGTCTCGTCACCCACGGCGACAAGTCCTATTATTACGACGCGGACGGCAATCTCGCCAAGGACGGCATTGTCGGCAGCGAAGCCGACGGCTATTATTACGCCGGCAGCGACGGCGCGATCGACAATACCTACAGCGACGGCGTCAACGTCGGCGGCACCGATTACTATGTGATCTGCGGCAAGGCTACGCCGGTCAAGACCGACGCGGACAAGGTGACTTTTGCGGCGGCACAGGCGATCGCCAAGTGCACCAGTCCCGGCATGTCCAAGGAGCAGAAGCTGCAGAAGGCGTTTGACTACATCAAGACGAACTACAACGAAGGCGTTCGCCGCACGGAGCCGTATTACGGCATGGACTGGCCGGTGCTCTATGGCAGTGACCTGCTGATCGACGGCAAGGGCGACTGTTACAGCTACGGAGCCGGCTTTGCTTACATGGCAAAGGCGATCGGCTACGAGGAGGTCTACGCCTGCAACAGCGGCGGTCACGGCTGGGCGGAGATCGATAAACTGGTCTACGATCCCGAGTGGAGCATGCACCACGACGATTTTACCTATTTCGGACTGAGCTACGACGAAGAAACGGACGTACCCTACCGTTTCGGTATCAGCGGCGGCGCGGAATGGATGCATATCAAGGTATAACAAAGAGGTTGGCACACGCCAACCTCTTTTTCAATCCATTAAGAAATACACGATCCAGCCGATCAGGATAGACGTTCCGGCGGCTACGAGCACGTCGCGGATAAAATGCGCGCCGGAGAGCACTCTGGACAAGGCGATCAAAACCGAGACCACCATCGCCGCGATACCCAGCGGCGGAAAGATATACCAGAAGCTCATCGCGATGATGAAAGCGCTCGCCGTATGGCGGCTGGGAAGGCTCTGCCGGACGGTCTTTTTGTCGAATACCGAGGGGATGCCGTAGCGCTCATACGGCCGTTCCGCGTTGATCAAACGACGTACAACAGTAACGACCGCCAGCGTAAAGAACGGAACCAGCAGCACCTTGAGAAATACCTCGTCAAAGCCATACTGAATCAGCGTATAGATCAGCAAAGCCGGATAGGCGACAAACAGCAGCAGCGGCAAAAAATGATAGATGAATTGCAGCGCGTAACGCGCCTTGTCGTTTTCATAAAAGAAGCCGGTAACGGCTTCGTAACGTTCTCTGTTCATAAGACAAATCCTGACATTGATTTGTCTTTATTCTACCACAGTTTTGAGCGGTATGCAATATCAATCGTCAAAAACGCTTTCGATCCTTTTGCTGCATTGCGCAGGGGAGTAGAGGAAGGACTCGATATGGCTTTCCTCGCAGAAATACTTCGGCGGCAGGGGATTGTACTGATAGTCAAAGGTGTCGATGATGATCAGCTTGATCTTCATCTTGTCGGGCAAAATGCTTTTGATGTACACGCTCGCCTGCTGACCGGCGCGAACCCCTTCGCGGCTTTCGGCAAGACCGGCGAGATTCGGAGCCAGCTCGACAAACGCACCGTAGTTCTCCACGCTTCTCACGATCCCGGAGACCGTCTC
>CAMKSB010000145.1 GCA_946415335.1 uncultured Clostridia bacterium | reverse complement strand
CCCGAGAATCCTCCTGAGAATCCCGGCGGCGAAAATCCTCCCTATAATCCTCCCGTTAGCGGCGGCAACAGCTTCAAGTTCACCGACAACCAGGGTTGGGGCACTGTATACGTCTACGCTTTTGGCGACAACGGCGCAGTAGGCGGCGAGTGGCCCGGTACTGTCTGCACCGATTCCGAGACCAACGGTCTTGGCGAGACAGTATTCACCATCACCGTTCCCGACGGCGCGACCGGTATCGTTCTGAGCAACGGTATCGACGATCAGACTGTCAACATCACTGATTTCTCCGTTGAGGGTTACTACACCGACGGTACCAAGGACGGCGAAGAAAACTACAACGTTATCCCTTGGCCCGGCTCTCTCCCCGAGAATAATGACAATCCCGGCGGCGGAACTCCCAGCGGCAACACCGGTTCCTTCCTGTTCACCAATAACGCAGGTTGGGGCGTATGCTATGTCTACGCTTTCAACGGCGACGGTCCTATTGGCGCGGCTTGGCCCGGCAACACCATGGCTGAAAAGACCACTAACGGCTACGGCGAGGAGCAGTTCATCATCAACGTTCCCGCAGGCGCGACCGGTCTTGTTCTGAACAACGGTAACGGCGATCAGACCGTTGATATCACCAACTTTAATGTTCAGGGTTACTACACCAACGGCGGCAGAGACGGCAGCGGCCATCTGAACGTTCTGTCCTGGTAATCAACCCGGCAAAAGCTGAATAAGCACCACGGCGGCATCTATCTGAGCGGTAGATGCCGCTTTTTTATGTACAAAAGCAGAAAAACTGAAAAATTTTCTCCAAAAATACTTTACTTTAGTAAAATGGTAATATATAATAATTAGGTATGATTCTGACACGATTCAGAACAATAAGAATTTGGAGGAAAACAACATGAAAAAAATACTTGCGTTTTTAATGGCAGGCGCCATGACAGCGGCTGCGTTCAGCGGCTGCGGCGGCAGCAGCTCCGGCTCCGGCAGCCAGGCTTCCGAATCAAAGACCGAAAGCTCCCAGACCTCTGCGGCGTCCGGTTCATCCGACAATGACTGGTCCTACATTGCCGACAAGGGCAGCATGACCATCGGCATCACCTACTTTGAGCCGATGAATTACATGCAGGACGGCAAGCTCACCGGCTTTGAAACCGATTTTGCCACCGCTGTCTGCGAGGAGCTCGGCATTCAGCCAAACTTCCAGGAGATCGACTGGGAATCCAAGGAACTTGAACTCAACGCGAAAACCATCGACTGCATCTGGAACGGCATGACCATCACCGACGAGAGAAAGGCGAATATGGATATCTCTGTTCCTTATATGGAGAACAAGCAGGTCATCGTCGTCAAGGCGGAGAATGTCAGCAAATTCAGTACCGCCGAGGGCATGAAGGGCGCTTCCGTCGTCGCCGAGGCTGGTTCTGCCGGCGAAGAGGTCGTCCAGGGCGAGGAATTCTTCAAGGAAGCCAAGTATCTGTCCGTTGACTCTCAGGCAAAGGCGCTCCTCGAGGTGAAATCCGGCACTGCTGACGTGGCGGTGATCGACTACGTTATGTCCATCGGCACCCTGCGCGCAGGCTCCGACTATGCCGACCTCAAGGTGGTAGAGGCGCAGAGTTTCGCTCCCGAGCAGTACGGCATCGCGTTCCGCAAGAACAGCAGCCAGACGCTCACCAAGGTCAACGCGGCGATCGAAAAGCTCGCAAAGGACGGCAAGCTCGCGGAGATCGCTGACAAGTATAACCTCAAAGAGCAGATCATCGTCAAATAAACAAGCGCAATGGATCAATTTTGGAACGTAACCTCCGAACTGCTGAAGGGCTTCGGTCAGAACTGCACCATCTTCGGAATGACCTTGCTGATGGCGATCCCGCTGGGATTGATCATTTCCTTCGGCTCGATGTCCTCGTTCAAGCCGCTCAAGGCAGTTGTCAAAACCTTTGTATGGATCATCCGCGGCACGCCGCTGATGCTGCAGCTGTTTATCGTATTCTATATCCCGTCGCTTGTATGGGGGCTCTCGTTTGACCGCATGACGGCGGCAATTATCGCCTTTGTCATCAACTACGCGGCGTATTTTTCGGAGATTTTCCGCGGCGGCATCGAGTCGATCCCCAAGGGGCAATACGAAGCCGGTCAGGTGCTCGGCATGAAGAAAACGCAGATTTTCTTCAAGATCGTGCTCATGCAGGTCGTCAAGCGTATCACCGCTCCCATGAGCAATGAGATCATCACGCTTGTCAAGGATACCTCGCTGGCGCGCGTCATCATGGTGCCTGAAATGCTCAAGGCAGCCGAGCGCTTCACCATGCAGGGACTGATCTGGCCGCTGTTCTACACCGGCATATTCTTCCTGTTGTTCAGCGGTGTGCTGACCTTGCTGTTCTCGTTTATCGAGAAGAAGCTCGACTATTACAAGGGCTAAGGGGGTTACGGTCATGTCAATGCTGCAGGTAGAAAACATTCAGAAGAGCTTCGGCAAAACCGAGGTTCTCAAAAATATCAGTTTTTCGCTGGAGAAGGGCGAGGTGCTGGCGATCATCGGCTCCTCCGGCTCCGGCAAAACGACTTTGCTGCGCTGTCTCAACTTTCTGGAAACGCCGCAGCAGGGAAAAATCATCGTCAACGGCAATACGCTGTTTGACGCGGAGACCTTCGACAAGGTCAGCGATCGGGAGCTGCGCAGGAGAAGACTGCATTTCGGACTGGTTTTTCAGAACTTCAACCTTTTTCCGCAGTACAAGGTGATGGAGAACATCACCTTAGCGCCGACGCTGATGGCAAAGGAGCAGATACGCGAAAACGGCGAGTACATGGGCGCCAAGAACATGCGCCAGGCACAGCAGGCGATCCGCGATGAGGCAGAGCAGCTGCTGCGCAAGGTCGGGCTCTACGAAAAGCGCGAGTCCTATCCCTGTGATCTCAGCGGCGGACAGCAACAGCGTGTGGCGATTGCCAGGGCGTTGGCGCTCAATCCGGACATTCTCTGCTTTGACGAGCCGACTTCCGCGCTCGACCCGGAGCTGACCGGCGAGGTGCTCAACGTTATCAAGGGCTTAAAATGCTCTGACAGCACCATGATCGTCGTCACGCACGAGATCGGCTTCGCCCATGACGTCGCCGACCGGATCATCTTCATGGACGGCGGTCTGATCGAGGAGGAAGGCACACCCCAACAGGTGATCGACGATCCTCAGAGCGCCAGAACCAGAGAATTTCTGGCGCGGTTCAATCAGTTTGGCGATTAGTATAAACGTAATATTGGTAGGGTTTGGCATGGCCAAGCCCTACTTTTTTGTTTGTCACCTATTGAAATCACCTTCGGAAAATGTTATAATACTAACGATTATGTGATAAAATGAAGATAACTATACAGTTAAGGGGGATTTTGTATGGCGGTCAAGGTTACTTTGCTCAATTATACGCCCAATCCGGAGCAGACAGTCGCCATGGCGGCAAAACTCTGCTATTCGCCGTCGGGTATCGAGGATATCCGCGACGGACTGACCGAGGAAAAGACCGCGGCGTTCATCGACATGCTGTCCGATCTGGGACATGCCAGCCCGACGGAGCATGTGTCCTTTACCTTCGGCATCGAGGGCATCTCACGTGCCTGTTCTCATCAGCTGGTGCGTCACCGCATCGCCTCCTACAGCCAGCAATCCCAGCGCTATGTCGACGGTACCAAGTTTGATTTCGTCACGCCGCCGGAGATCGCCAAAAATGAAAAGGCGCTTGCCGCCTACAACAAGGTGATCGAACAGCAGAGCGAAGCCTACCGCGAGATACGCGACGCGCTGATTGCCGGCTATATCCGGGAGTATCTCGGCGAGCCGTCCGGTTTGACCGATGAGGAACTCATCGACACCTTCCGGACTGACAACAAAAAGCAGTTCAATATTTTTGTCAAGAAAGCCAACGAGGACGCGCGGTTCATTCTGCCGAACGCCTCGACCACCAAGATCGTTTGCACCTTCAACGCCAGAAGCCTGCACAACTTTTTCGCTCACCGCTGCTGCAACCGCGCGCAGTGGGAGATCCGCGAGGTCGCCGAGCAAA
>CAMKSB010000144.1 GCA_946415335.1 uncultured Clostridia bacterium | reverse complement strand
CGCCCGGCTTATTGTAAGCCGGGCGTTGTTGCGTTTGGGATTATTTATGAGATACGTGCCAGATTTCGTTGGCGTACTCGAGAATGGATCTGTCGGAGGAGAACTTGCCTGCGTTTGCAACGTTCATCAGGCACTTCTTGCCGAATTCCTTTCTGTCAGCGTAGTCAGCGTTCGCCTTGATCTTCGCTTCAATGTACAGCGGCAGATCATAGAGCAGGAAGTAGTGGTCGGCAACCTGCCAGGAGGTACCGACGAGCAGCGCGTCGTGAAGCTCACGGAAGCTGCCTTCGCCCTGAGCGCCGTCATCATCAAAGGTGCCGTCGACCAGCGTATCGATCACGCGTCTGGTCTCCTCGTTGGAATCGTAGAGAGCACGGGGGTTGTAGCCCTCAGCCTTGAGCTTCTCGATATCCTCGACTCTTGCGCCGAAGATGTACTCGTTCTCAACGCCTGCGCACTCCGCGATCTCGATGTTCGCGCCGTCCCAGGTGCCTAGAGTGACTGCACCGTTGAGCATGAACTTCATGTTGCCGGTACCGGAAGCCTCCAGACCTGCGGTAGAGGTCTGCTCGGAAATATCAGCCGCAACGACGATCTTCTCCGCATAGGAGACGTTGTAGTTGGAGATGAAGTAAACCTGGAGCTTGTCCTTGGTGTCGGGATCGTTGTTGACAAGGTTGGCGATCTCATTGATGTACTTGATGATCGCCTTGGCTCTCGCGTAGCCGGGAGCAGCCTTTGCGCCGAAGATAAAGGTGGTCGGCGTCCAGTTGGGCAGCTTGCCTTCCTTGATGCGGAAGTAGATCGCCATGATGGAGAAGGCGTTGAGCAGCTGTCTCTTGTACTCGTGCAGTCTCTTGACCTGTACGTCAAAGATGGTATCGGGGTTGATGTCATAGCCGTCCATCTTCTTGACATAGTCGGCGAGCTGCTTCTTCTTCTTTGCTTTGATCTCGTTGAATTTATTGATGGTGCGTGCATCCATGCAATCGTTGAGCACAGAGAGCTTGCTCAGGTCGGTCAGCCACGCGTCGGAGCCTACCTTCTTGGTGATCAGCTCGGAGAGCTCGGGGTTGCACAGACCGAGCCAGCGGCGCTGGGTGATACCGTTGGTCTTGTTGAGGAATCTCTCGGGATAAACCGCATACCATTCCTTGAGCAGATCGTTCTTGAGAATCTCGGTGTGCAGCCAAGCGACGCCGTTGACATAGGTGCCGGCATAGGTAGCCAGTCTTGCCATGTGGACAACGTTGCCGTCGATGATGCGCATGTTCGCCTTCATGTCCTCGGAAACGCCCTTGGAGGTCAGTTCTTCCTGGCACTTGTTGGCGATCAGCGCGATGATGTCGTAGATGACCGGGATTACCTGCTTCATCAGGTCAGCCGGCCACTTCTCGAGCGCCTCGCCCAGAACGGTGTGGTTGGTGTAGGAGCAGGTCTTTCTGGCGATCTCGAACGCCTGGTCAAAGCTCATGCCCTCGTTCTGGAGCAGTCTGACGAGCTCGGGAACGCAGGATACGGGATGCGTATCGTTGAGCTGGATGGCGTTCTCCTCGGCAAAGTGGCTGAAATCGTTGCCGTGCTTTGCCTTGTAGCGGCGGATGATGTCCTGCAGGGAAGCGGAGCAGAAGAAATACTGCTGCTTCAAACGGAGCACCTTGCCCTCGTATTTGTTATCGTTAGGATAGAGCACCTTGGAGATGTTCTCCGCGTCGTTCTTTTCCTTGACGGCTCTGTCGTATTCGGTGTTGTTGAAGGCAGTGAAGTCAAACTCGTGAACAGCCTCTGCCTGCCACAGACGCAGGGTGTTGATGTTGTCGGTCTTGCAGCCGAAGATCGCCATATCGTAGGGAACAGCCTTGACAGTCTGATCCTTGAACGCTACGGTGACAGCCTCGTCCTCTTTGCGGATGCACCAAGGATCGTCAAAGCGCTGCCAGTTGTCGGCGACCTCTACCTGATAGCCGTCGTGAATGAGCTGCTTGAACAGACCGTACTTATAGCGGATGCCGTAACCGTCAAGCGGAACCTCCTGAGTCGCTGCGGAATCGAGGTAGCAGGCAGCCAGTCTGCCCAGACCGCCGTTACCGAGCGCCGCGTCGTCGATCTCCTCGAAGGTGTTGATGTCGATGCCCTTTTTCTTGAGCTGCTTGGTGATCTCATCGAGAATGCCCAGGCAGTAGAGGTTGTTGTACATCATTCTGCCCATGAGGAATTCCGCGGAGAAGTAGTAAGCGCGTCTCTGGCTGTCGTGTTTAGCCTTGCTCTTTGCCCACTTCGGCGCGATCTCGCCCATCACTGCCTTGCCCAAAGCGAGGTGAAGCTCAGAAGCTGTCAGCTCCTCTACCGTCTTACAGTACGTAGATTGCGCTGTAAGCTCAAGCTTTTCCATAATGTTTCCCATTGCTTTAATCCTCCAATCGTCCGGTTCTCTCGGACATTGTTTTTAATTTATCCGCCAACTCTTTGGTGAGCGTCGAGGCGTCAAGACGCCACGTCCAGTTGCCGCCGAGGGTTGACGGGGTATTCATGCGCGCTTCTTTGCCCAGACCGAGAATATCCTGCAGGGGCACGATCGCCATATCCGCCTTGGATTCATAGGCGGTGCGGATCAGTCCCCAGTTGAAGGGTTCGTCGGGAGGCATCTTGCAGTAGCTTCTCGCGTAGTCGATATCGCTCTGCTTGGCGGTCTCCAGCCAGCCCATCACGGTGTCGTTGTCGTGAGTGCCGGTGTAAACCACACAGTTGTTGGTGTATTTATGCGGCAGGTAGTCGTTCTCTTCGCCGCTGTCAAAAGCAAATTCAAGCACCTTCATGCCCGGATAGCCGGTCTGCTCCATCAGTTCGGTGACGTCGGGAGTCAGGGTGCCCAGATCCTCGGCAACGATATCAAACTTGCCGATCTCCTCCTCCATCATGCGGAAGAACTTGATCCTCGGGCCGACGACCCATTCGCCGTTGATGGCATTCTCAGCCGGATAGGGGATGGAGTAGTAGCTCGCGAAGGCACGGAAGTGGTCGATTCTGGTGATGTCGTACAGCTTGCTCGCCGCTTTGATACGCTCAAACCACCACTCGTAGTCCGTCTCCTCCAGATAATCCCAGTCGTAAAGCGGATTGCCCCAAAGCTGACCGGTAGCGGAGAAGTAATCGGGCGGACAGCCGGCTACCGCGATGGGATCGCCGTCGTCGTAGAGCTGGAACAGCTCGGGATTCGCCCAGGTGTCGGCGCTGTCCATCGCGACATAGATCGGCATGTCGCCGAGGATCTTGATGCCGAGACCGTTGACATAGCCGCGGAACGCTTCCCACTGCTCGTAGAATTTGAACTGGACGAATTTCCAGAAGTTGATATCGTTTCTCAGCTTGCGCTCATAGCGATGAAGCGCAAATTCGTCGCGCATTTTGATGTCCTCGGGCCATTCCGTCCAGGACACCATGTCAAAGCGGTTCTTGACCGCCATGTACAAAGCGTAGTTTTTCAGCCATTTGCCGTTTTTGCGGTTGAACGCGCGGAATGCTCTCTGATCCTTCTTTTTGAAGTTCTCAAAAGCGATTCTCAATACCTTGAAGCGGCTGTTGTAGATCTTCTCGTAGTCGACTGCCGCGGGATCGTCTCCCCAGTCGCAGTCGTCCAGATCAGCCTGCTTCAGCAGCCCTTCCTCAACCAGCGTGTCAAGGTCAATGAGATAGGGGTTGCCTGCATAGGTAGAGAAAGACTGATACGGCGAATCGCCGTAGCTTGTCGGTCCAACGGGGAGGATCTGCCAGATTTTCTGACCGCTCTCCTTGAGAAAGTCCGCGAACTTGCGGGCTTCCTTGCCGATGGTGCCGATGCCGTAGGGGGAAGGAAGCGAAGTGATCGAGAGGAGTACGCCTGCGCTTCTTGCCATAAATCATCAACTCCATTCTGATGGGATAATAATATTTCATGCGCCTGCGCGATTCACGTCATTGCGCATAGTCTCAACTGTATTCTACCACAAAACACGACAGTTTTCAAGTCTAATTTTTTGTATAGTTTTTAAATCTTTGACATTTTTTTGCTGTCAATCCTCTAATATTGCGCAAAAA
>CAMKSB010000143.1 GCA_946415335.1 uncultured Clostridia bacterium | reverse complement strand
ATTTCGGGACGTCAAGGATGCCGTCCCCTACGAATCGGTTTGCGTTTTTCGGGACGTCCGGGAAGCCGTCCCATTTCGGGACGTCTGGGAAGCCGTCCCATTTCGGGACGTCTGGGAAGCCGTCCCCTACGGTGAGGTTTGCGTGTCGGGCGATTTGTCAGTAATATTTATCGAGCGTCCATTTTAACGGATTCTCTTCAATATACTGCCAATGGTTTTCAAAATCTCGCATATCCCGTATCACGCGGTCAGTGTATGTTCTTTGCCAAATCTGTCTGCCTGTCTGCTTGTTGGTAAATCGTTTGAGAGAAGAAACAAATTTCGGAATAATATCATTTGTCCGATTATTTCTTATCCCATCCGTAGGGGACGGCATCCTTGACGTCCCGCTATCGACGTTTACCAACAGATGAATATGGTTTGGCATGATCACATATTTGATGATTTCGACATGCGCGTTATGCTGATGGATATATTCAAGCGCATTACGTACAATTTGTCCGATTTCCGTCAGGTGTACGCAAACATCAGGGTTTGAGTCCGGGACGCCGTCCCATTTCGGGACGTCTGGGAAGCCGTCTCCTACGGAAAGGTTTGTGTTTTTCGGGACGTCTGGGAAGCCGTCCCCTACGGAAATGGTGGATAATATCTTTTGATGGTTGAATGTACACAAGGTCAGAAAATAAACACCGTTATCTGAATAATTCAGGTATTGACTTCTGACCGGTTTTCGTTTCGGTTTGTTTACGCTTTCCAATTTACTTATCTGTGCCGATTCCCTGACCTTCGTTGTAATTTCTGGTGTCCTCGACCAGCTCGCCGTTGTTGTAATAATCGCCGAACGGGCTCTGGGTGGCGTCGGGATCGTCGAGTTTGAACAGCATTCTCATGCGAACGTAACCGTCGCGGATATCGTCGACGCATTCGGCGTCGTTGCCCTCGATCCAGACAACGACCGTGTACTTATCCACATCGCCGGGCTTGAATGCCTCGGACTTGGTCTGCATCACGATCTTGTCGTCCACGAACCGCGTCGCGTCAGTCTCGGGCTGCTCGCGGTCGTCGTAACGACCTTTGGCGTAGATACTCGGCTCGCCGTTCTTGTAGATCATCACACGAACCGCCTCGTCGGCGGATTTGGCGACGCCGGTGATGTCGAGCGTTGTGATGTAGTCGATCTGTTCCTCGCCGTCGTTGCGCATGTAGAAGGTATAGGCGACGTAGTTTTCGCCGTTGTGCTCGCCGTCCTTGCCGGTGTCGAGGTCGGTGGGCAACCAGTTGTAGGTGATGTTGGTGACGTCGAGCGCCTGCTTGGCGCTGAGAGAAACCGACTTGTTGGCAAAGTCCTCGGTCTCGCTGAGGGTGAAGCCCTTGGCGACCGCCGGACGGTCGATCTCGATGACCAGATCGCCCCATTTGGTGACAAGCATCGAAACCAGAAACAGGATCAGCAGCATGGTCGCCACGCCGCCGATGATGATGCTGAGGATCCTGCGCCGCTTTTTGAGCGCCATGATCTTGGCGGAATCGGTGGTGACGTGGAACTTCCGTATCGTTGGATCGGCAGTCTGCTTGTCGTTTAACTGACTTAACTCCTCTGGAGTTATGGGCTGTTCACTTTTTGTTTTCTTTTTACCGAACATTTCAATCACTCCAAGGATGGTTTTGTTGTCTTACGCAATCGGGGTATTGTTGTCATCGCAGCCGATGAAGCTCATCGCCACGGTCAACTCCGCGAGCTGAACGTCGTCATCACATTCGGGATCCTCGCCCTCGATCCAAATACGGACAGTGACCTTCTTCGGCGTCATCTCGTCGAGATGGAACAGGCGTGTGCTGTCGGAATAAACCATCGTGCCGGACGGCAGATCAAAGGTGCTCAACGGCGTGACCTGCGCGCCCTTGTTGTTCTCAAAGGTCGCGGTACCGTTGCTCTCGGTGGTGTAGCTTACTCTGGTGCAGTTGACCACTTCATTCTGCGGAGACGGTGAACTGGACGTGACCTTTGTTCCTTCGCTTCCCGGGATATTCTCTGCCGCTTCGGTCGTGAGGTGTACCCACATATCCTCGGTGGCGATAAAATAGCACTCGAATTCAAGATAGGATTTCTGGTTTGGCTGGCGCTCTACGTTGCGCTGATTGACAAAACGAACACCGTCGGAGGTGGTGACCGGATCAAGCACGATATCCGCCAGCTTTGTGTTCTGCTTTGCGAGATAGGTGTCGATCATTTCATTGGTGATCGTCTTTACATACTGGTCAAGATTGGTGCCGTGATCTTCCATCGACACCTTTAACTGCGCGGCTACACTGATGTGAACATCCAGCTTTTCAACGCCGGCGAAGGTATTGATCGTGAACCATGCGACGGTGGAGGTGGTCATAGACAACAGGGTTATGATAGCGATAAAGATGATCAGTCTCTTGCGGCTTTTGGCGGACATTTTTTCACTCGAAAAGCCCTTGGCGATCTTTTTGAAAACTCCCATCGCAGACACTCCTTTACATAATTACAGTTCTATATAATCATATTTTACAGTTTTAGCCCTAATAAATCAATTATTTTCCTTGCGTTTTGAGATTTTCGTATGCTTTCACAAAAACTTCACACTGCGATTGGTAAAAAAGACAATAATTTATCTTTGCGGAATTAAGTTTTGTCTTGACTTGACAAACCGAGATGTTATAATAGAGGAAACGGAGGTGTCCGCATGAAATTATACAAAAAAACAGCCGCCATTCTCGCGGCGGCGTTGTTGATGTCGTCTGCTTCTGCTTTTTCCGCAGGCGCGGTGGTGACCGTCAGCGACGGCACCTATCAATATACCTACAATGACGGCGAATGGGGCTTGTACGCCTACCTCGGCAGCGATACCGAGCTGACCTTGCCGGAGCGTTACGGCGATCTGCCGGTGACCTCCATCGCCAGCCGGTGCTTTTCCCATGCCGGACTGACAAGCGTCACCATTCCCGACAGCTACACCCAGATCGGCTCCTATGCCTTCTATGACTGCCAAAATCTGCAAGACGTGCAGTTTTCGTCCTCGCTGACAACGATCGGCATGGGCGCTTTTGCCGAAAGCGGTCTGACGGCGGCGGATCTGTCCGATACGCAGCTCACGGCGGTCAGCGATTATCTTTTCCAGAACTGCCTATCGCTTGAAAACGTCGCGCTGCCATCGACCTTAAAGCGGCTCGGCGTCGCTTCCTTCCGCAACAGCGGCGTGACCTCGCTGCATCTTCCCGAAGGCGTGACCGCCATCGGCGAAAGCTGCTTTGAATCCGGCGCCCTGCAGATGATCTTCCTGCCGGAATCGCTCGAAACCATCGGCGCTTCGGCTTTCCGCGGCGACAATGACATGACCGAGCTGTACATTCCCGAAAACGTCAGCGATATCGGCGCTTACGCGCTCTATCCGATGTCCGTGCAGTCCACGCTGGAAGTCCAGTGTATCGAGGATTCCTACGCGGCTCAGTACTGCTACGAGAACTTCGTCATGGACTACCACACCTACGCGCATGTATTTGGCGACGCGAACCTCGACGGCAGTGTGAATGTCGCCGACGCGACGCAGATCCAGATGTACTGCGCCGGATTTCTCGACTTCAAGCAGATCGCGCAGGCGTTCGCCGACGTCAACGACGACAGCCGCGTGAGCGTGGAGGACGTCACGCTGATCCAACGGTATATCGCCGGCTACGACGACGGCGTCTTTTGAAAAAACAAAGGGTTCGGAATTCCGAACCCTTTTTCTTATCTATTTACATTTCCGTGACGATCTCGTTGACGGTCTTTCCCGGCGGTATCATCGGGAGAACGTTTTCGTCGGGGCTGATCTGGACGTCGATCACGACCGGCTCGTTGAGCGCCAGCGCCTTTTTGAGCGTTTCGTCGATCTCGTTGTCATGTGTGATCCTCATGCCTGTCACACCGAACGCCTCGGCGAGCTTGACGAAATCCGTCGCCCTGTGGGGGTCTGTCTGGGAAAAGCGGCTGCCGTAGAACAGCTTCTGCCACTGACGCACCATGCCGAGCACGGTGTTGTTCATCACCAGCACGATAACGGGCAGGTTGT
>CAMKSB010000142.1 GCA_946415335.1 uncultured Clostridia bacterium | reverse complement strand
AGGACGTGCTGCCCACCATGCTCGCCGCCGGCGAGAGAATGTTCGCCTATCCCTTTGAGGGCTACTGGAAGGACGTCGGCACCATCGACAGCCTTTGGGAAGCCAACATGGATCTGCTCGATCCCAACGTCACCCTTGACCTCAAGGACATCTATTCCCGCAATCCCATGATGCCGCCTCACTACGTTTCTCCCGACGCGAACATCCAGAATTCTCTGGTGGCTGACGGCTGCAACGTCGAAGGCGATCTGGAATTCTCCATCCTGTTCTCCGGCGTGACCGTCGGCAAGGGCGCCACCGTCAACTCCTCCATCATCATGCCCGGCGCTGTGATCGAGGAAGGCGCGAGCGTGCAGTTCGCCATCGTCGCCGAGAATACCGTCATCGGCAAGAACGCCAAGGTCGGACAGCGCCCCGAAGAGGTCGCCGACCGCGACCAGTGGGGTATCGCGGTGATCGGTGAGAACACCGTTATTGCCGAGGGCGCGTTCGTCCCGGCAAAGGAAATGATTGACAGCGAATCGGAGGTAGCAGGAAATGAGAAGTAATGACGTACTCGGCTTTATCTTTGCCGGCACAAAGGCTGATAAGATCCCGGAACTTGCCGCTTCCCGCACCACGGCAAGTATCCCCATCGGCGGAAAGTACCGTCTGATCGACTTTGTGCTTTCCAACATGTCCAATTCGGGCATCAACAATGTAGGCATCGTTGCCAAGAGCAACTTCCTGTCTCTGACCGACCACGTCGGCTCCGGCAGCGCCTACGACCTTTCCAAGAGAAGGAGCAACCTGACCTTGCTGACTCCCTACGGCGGCAAGACCTTCTCCAACTACGTGGAGACCATCTACAATATGCACGGCTACATCGAGCACTGCCGCGAGGAATATATCATGTTCTCGCAGGGCAACGTCGTCACCAACTTTGACTACGGCAGCCTCTTCGATTTCCATTCCAAGCACAACGCCGACGTGACCGTTGTCTACAAAAAATGCGTGATCCCTGCCGGCTATGACCGTCCGATCACCCTGGACGTCGACGCTGACGGCAGGGTCAATAAGCTGTTCGTCAAGCCGGAGAACACCTCCGCCGAGGTTTCCAACTTCGCCTACGGTTCCCTGCTGGTCAGGAAGGAACTGCTGATGACCGAGATCCGTCAGGCGCTCAGCCTGAACCAGCTCGACGTCAAGCGCGTGATCCAGAACCTGCTCGACAACTACAGGATCTACGCCTACGAGAACACCGGCTACACCGCCTTTATCAGCTCCATGAACGCCTACTTCGACTTCAATATGGATCTGATGAAGAAGGAAGTCCGCGACGAGCTGTTCAATCCCAAGCGTCCCATCTACACCAAGGTTCGCGACGACGCGCCGTCACGCTACGGCCTCGACAGCCGCGTGAAGAACTCCATCATCGCGCAGGGCTGCGTGATCGACGGCGAGGTTGAGAACTGCGTCATCTCCAAGGGCGTATACGTCGGCAAGGGTGCCAAACTCTCCAACTGCATCATCATGCAGGACACCAAGATCGGCGCCAACACCAACCTCAACTATGTCATCATCGACAAGGACGTTCAGGTCAAGGACGGCAGGTCGCTGATGGGCTTTGACTCATATCCCATTTACATCGCCAAAAAATCTGTTGTCTAACAGAATTCGTATAGGAGGAAAACACCAATGAGAATTTTATACTGTGCATCCGAAGCCAATCCGTTCTGCGGCAGCGGCGGACTTGCCGACGTAGCGGGCAGCCTTCCTCATACCCTTTGCAGAAAGGGTCAGGACTGCCGTATCGTTGTTCCGCTCTATGGCACCATTCCGCAGGATCTGAGAAATCAGCTGAATTTCATCACCAACTTCACTGTCCCGGTTGCGTGGAGACATCAGTATTGCGGACTGTTCTGGGCGCGTTGGAACGACTGCACCTATTACTTTATCGACAACGAATACTACTTCAAACGCGGCACCCTCTACGGCCACTATGACGACGCGGAGAGATTCGCTTTCTTCTCACGCGCCATTCTGGAAATGCTGCCCTATATCGACTTCCATCCCGATATCATTCACTGCAACGACTGGCAGACTGCTCTCGTGCCTGTTTACTACTACCTGTTCTACTCCCACAGACCTTGGTACTACAACATCAAGAGCCTGTTCACGATCCACAACATCCAGTATCAGGGCGAGTACGGCTGGGAAGTCAACACCGAATGCGTCGGTATTCCGGCAAGCGAGTGCAACATCCTCGAGATGAACGGCAAGCTCAACATGATGAAGGGCGCTATCGAGACCTCCACCCGCGTTTCCACCGTATCTCCCAGCTACGCGGCTGAGATCAAGGATCCGTGGTACAGCTGGGGACTCCACGACGAGCTCAACCTCCGTCACTACAAGCTCTGCGGCATCAAGAACGGCATCGACCTCGCCAGCTACGATCCCGCGACCGACTACCAGCTCTACGCCAACTACACCAAGGAGGACATGAGCGGCAAGGGTATTTGTAAGCAGCGCCTGCAGGAGCGTCTCTGCCTCGAGCAGCGCTGGCAGACGCCGATCGTCGGCATGGTCACCCGTCTGGTTGCCCACAAGGGTCTCGACCTCGTCCGCATGGGCTTGGAAGAGCTGATGAACACCGAGGACATGCAGTTTGTCATTCTCGGTTCCGGCGACAAGGAGTATGAGGACTTCTTCAACTACATGCAGTACAAGTATCCGGGCAGACTCTGCTTCTGCCACGGCTTCGTTCCGGAGCTCGCCAGAAAGATCTATTCCGGCGCGGATATCTTCCTCATGCCTTCCGCTCAGGAGCCCTGCGGCCTTGCCCAGATGATCGCTCTCCGCTACGGCACCATTCCGGTCGTCCGCGAGGTCGGCGGTCTGAAGGACTCTGTATTCGATTCCGCAGACGGCTACGGCAACGGCTTCACCTTCAAGAACTACTACACCGCCGACATGCAGCACGCCATCCGCCGTGCGCTCTGGGGCATCCAGGACGATCAGGGCTGGCACCAGCTCATGTGGCGCGCAATGATGAGCGACAACAGCTGGGAGCGTTCCGCTCAGGACTATATCAACGTCTACAGCGACACCCTCAACTGGAACTAAACCTCATGATTTTCGCCCCGGTTTCTTCGGAAGCCGGGGCTTTTCTTAATAGATCTTGTTATATCTTGCGAAAATCGCGATTTGATGTAATCGACAAATAATCAAAGCATGTTTTTGTCAACCCGACAATACCGCCGTGAAATTATACAAAAATTACGCAGCTGTTTCGTGTATCATGACTGAAAATTAGAATCGAAAAAACTTGCTTCAAAAACCTTGCTTTTTCTTTTGAGTTCTGTTAATATAAGTTTGCGCTCAGGGGGAACGGAAAACGAACCGCCCTGAAAAACGACAAAACAAAATAACAGATACGGAGGAAAACAACATGACCAAGACAAACAAGACCACAAAAATTGCGGCAATCGTTCTGACACTCGCCATGCTTCTCAGCGTATTCTGCATCGCCGGCACTGCTTCTGCAAGCGCTGCTACCGACAGAGTTCGCCTCTACTCCTCAAACATTACCTTCACCAAGTACGGCGCGGCTACCTACGATGTATACGTACAGACCAGAGACAACGCGCAGAACCAGAAAGTAACCGTACATTACTTCTATATGCCTTCTCTCGGCTGGTGTGACGCACCTGCTACCTACGTGACCACCCTGAATGACGGCTCCAAGATCTGGAAGGCGACCTTCTCCAGCTTCGCTTGCCAGTACGCCATCAAGTACGAGGCAGACGGCGAGACCATCTGGGACAACAACAACGGCAGAGATTACAACGGCTCCGAAGTCATCGGCGCTGCTCCCGTAGCCGCCGAGAGCCTCAGCTCCATGCGCAGCCTGAGATCTTATCAGATCAACGCGGTTCTCCAGAACTACGCTTATCACAAGAACGTGTTCGTCAGATACACCACCGACGGCTGGAATTCCTACAGCGATCAGGCGCTCGGCTACAGCAAGACCAACGCGGACGGCACCGAGACCTGGACGACCAAGATCAACATCGAAAACATCGCTGACTACAGCGATTTCGAGTACGCGATCTGCTATCAGGTCAACGGCACCGAGTTCTGGGCTAACCACTTCGGCGCTAACTACGACCTCAACTTCAGCATCCACCACTAATTGAACACCACACCAACATCACATA
>CAMKSB010000141.1 GCA_946415335.1 uncultured Clostridia bacterium | reverse complement strand
TCAAATTCACTGATAAACTTGCCGAAATCAGAGTTGACGCCGACGGTTTCGGTTCCCGAAAACGCCAGACCTGTAAGCTGGTACTCCTTGATAATATTTTCCTTGGACAAGCCTAAAAGCGCCTCCAGGATGAAACACGCGGTGCCGGTACGATCTTTGCCGTAAGCGCAGTGCATATACATCGGGTAGTGGCTCGCATCCGACAAATCTGTGAACAGTTCCTTCATTGCCGCCTTGCCCTCGCCCGAAAAGGCGCTGGTGTACGAGAATAAATTGTAACGGCGATAGGAAACGCTCTGTCCCAGCGGACTTTCAGTCGACTCGGTCTCCGCAGAACTGCGTAAATCGCAGTCATATACAATGCCCAGATTCTTGTGCATATTGACAAAATCCTGCTCGCTGAGTTTGAAGGCTGATTCAACCTTTCCGTCCAGTTCGCTTCCGCGGTACAGTAAGCCTTCCTTGATCTGCTTTCCGTCGGTGGTCGTCCATCCGCCGATGTCACGCGTATTGACCGGTCCGTCAAGCCCGATCAGGCGAGGCGTCAGCGCGGTTTCAAAGCTGCCGGAGGTCTTTACGGTGTTTTCGTCGGAAAGGATCACATTGATTTCATAATAATACTTCTGTCCGGTTTCCAACATGCTCGCGTAAGCGTTGCAGCGCGTATCGAACTCGTATTTCAGCGGTTTGCTCATTCCCTTTTCCTTGGAAACGAGCACAAAGGCTTCTTTGACGGTCGTATTGATCGGCAATTTGCCTGTCTGATAGGAAAACTGTACAGGTATTCCTTTTTCCGCCTGCGTATCTGACGTTTTGATATTTTTCCAGACCTCGGTCGTGTCCTCGATCGTCAGATAGTCCCACAAGGACGCCGTCACCAGATACTGCGGTGATTCGACCTCGGAGAAGATAATGGAAACATTATCTTTAACGCCGCTTTCTGAACTGACGGTGCTTTTCGGAGTTGAAGACGGCTCCGGCAACTCGTTGTTGGTGAGAACGATCGTCAAAACGACCGCCAGCACGATCACCGGAAGTAAAAACGCAAATGTGAACTTGACAGATTTCTTTTTGAACGCTTTTTTGATATTATGCTTGGCATTTCTATATTTATAATATAGTTTGCTGTGATGCTTATGGTGATGATGGTGATGGTGGTGGTGATGATGGTGATGGTGTTCTCCGTCTGAATCCGTTACCTCTATCTCACCGGCTTCCTCCTGCTCTGTCTCTTCCGACGGCTCTGTCTCTTCCGGCTGCTCCGGTTCGCTTACGGTCGGTTCCAACTCTTTTTCATCCTGATTCATATAACTCTCCCAAAAAATGCCATGTAGTTAGTTGCCGGACAGCAAGTCTCCCATCTGGTACATGCCTGCAGGCTGACCGACAAGGAAAACCGCCGCATTGACCGCTCCGGCTGCAAATACTGCCTTGGACTGCGCCTGGTGTTTCAGCGAAACAACCTCGTCATGTCCGGCAAAAATGACCTCGTGCTCGCCGACAATGGTGCCGCCGCGCACGGAATGGATGCCGATCTCGTTCTTCGCGCGCTTTTTGCGAACCGCGTGTCTGTCATAGACGTACTGCGGCTCCTGCGCAAGCGTTTCGGAAATGCCGTCCGCCAGCATCAGCGCGGTTCCGCTGGGCGCGTCGACCTTGAGATTGTGGTGCTTCTCGACGATCTCGATATCAAAGGAGCTGCCAAGCACCTTTGCCGCCATCTTGCTCAGCTCGATGAGCAGATTGATGCCCAGCGACATGTTGCCGGAATAAAAGACGGCGATCTCCTTGGCTGCCTCGTGTATCGCTTCCACCTGCTCCGGTGAATAGCCGGTCGTGCAGATCACACAGGGGATCCGGTTCGCCTTCGCATAGGCGAGCATATCGCTCAGCGTCGAAGGATGGGAGAAATCGACGATCACGTCGGGCTTCTCCTGCGCCTCGGAAAAATTCTTATATACCGGGAAATCGTATTTGCTCTCGCCAAACGCGTCCACGCCGAACAGCGCCTGACAGTCGTCGCGCTCGCCGACGGCTTCCGCGACATAGCCGCCCATTTTGCCGTTGCAGCCGACGATAGCTATTTTTGTCATTTTGTACATCCCCTTTTAGATTGATATGGGGTTTGGCGCTTCACCAAACCCCATCATATTTCTTATTTAGAATTATCAGACCTTGTTCAGCAGGTCGTACTTCGCCAGGCAATCCTTCAGGTCATGGTAACCGGCAACGCTCATCGGAACCAGCGGCAGCTTGCACTCGCCGGCGTCGAAGCCGTAGAGATTCATGGCTGTCTTGATCGGGATCGGGTTGACGTCGCTGAACATGATGTTCATCAGTTCCAGATAGTGGAAGTGCAGCTTCTGTGCCTCGGCAAAATTGTTGTCCAGACAGAGTTGGCAGATCTCGTGCATCTCCTTCGGACAGATGTTCGCGAATACCGAGATAACGCCCAGAGCACCCAGCGACATGAAGGGTACGGTCTGGTCGTCGTTGCCGGAATAGATGTCCAGCTTATCGCCGCAAAGCGAACGGATCAGCGCTACCTGGGAGATATCGCCGCTTGCTTCCTTCGCCGCGCGGATGTTGGGATGCTTGCAGAGTTCCGCGTAGGTCTTGGGCTTGATGTTGCAGCCCGTTCTGGAAGGAACATTGTAGAGAATAACAGGCAGATCGACAGAATCGGCGATCACGTTGAAATGCTTGATCAGACCTGCCTGTGAGGTCTTGTTATAGTAGGGCGTCACGGTCAGCAGCGCGTCGGCGCCGGATCTCTGTGCCGCCTTGGAAAGCATGACGGCGGTTTTGGTGTCGTTGCTGCCGGTGCCGGCAATAACAGGGATCCTGCCGTTGACTTTCTCAGCGACAAAGGCAAGCACATCGCAGTGCTCCTTCTCGGTCAGCGTCGCCGCCTCGCCGGTAGTGCCGCAGGCGATGATCGCGTCGGTGCCGTTGGAGATATGAAACTCAAGCAGCTCCTCCAACACCTTGAAATTAACTGTACCGTCTGATGAAATCGGCGTAATCAGGGCTACGCCTGACCCGGTGAAAATGTGATCTGCCATAATCTTTCCTCCGAAATGAAATATTAATCCATATAACCCTCGGCGCACAGCAGCTCAGCCAGAAGAACCGCGCCGCCTGCAGCGCCTCTCAATGTGTTGTGTGACATGCAGACAAATTTGTAATCGTACTGGGTGTCCTCTCTGAGACGGCCGACGGAAACCGCCATGCCGTTTTCGAGGTTGCGCTCGGACTTGATCTGCGGACGGTCCGGCTCGGTGAAGTAATGCAAAAACTGCTTGGGAGCACTGGGAAGCTCGAGCTCCTGGGCTCTGCCGCTGTAGCTCTCCCAAACCTTGATGATCTCCTCGACAGAGGGCTTCTCCACGCCTTCCTTGAAGGACATGAATACCGCCGCGGTGTGTCCGTCGGAAACCGGCACGCGCAGGCACTGGGAGGTGATGGCGATATCGTCGGTGAGCTTGATCTCGCCGTCCTCGACCTTGCCCCAGATCTTGAGGGGCTCTCTCTCGGACTTCTCTTCCTCGCCGCCGATGTACGGGATAAGGTTGTCGACCATCTCCGGCCATGTTTTGAAGGTCTTGCCGGCGCCGGAGATCGCCTGATAGGTGCAGGCGAGAACCTTGTCGACGCCGAGCGCCTTGAGCGGATGGATCGCCGGTACATAGCTCTGCAGCGAGCAGTTGGACTTGACGGCGACGAAGCCTCTCTTGGTGCCGAGGCGCTTTCTCTGCGCTTCGATGATCTTGATGTGGTCGGCGTTGATCTCCGGGATCACCATCGGCACGTCAGGCGTGAAGCGATGCGCCGAGTTGTTGGAAACGATCGGGCACTCCGCCTTGGCGTATTTTTCCTCGAGCGCCTTGATCTCGTCCTTCTTCATATTGACAGCGCAGAAGCAGAAGTCGACCTTTGCGGCTACCTCTTCCACATTCTCCGCATCCATGATGACCATGTCCTTGTACTTTTCGGGGAGCTCCGCGGTCATGTGCCATCTGCCGTCGACGCACTCGCCGTAGGTCTTGCCTGCCGAACGGCCGCTTGCCGCCAGCGCGGTGACCTCAAACCAGGGGTGGTTCTCCAGCAGGAGCGCAAAGCGCTGACCTACCATACCGGTTGCTCCGATGATTCCTACCTTGTACTTTTTCATTTTTTATTCCTCCATATTCCAACAAAATTAAAAAAAGCGGTTGCGTAATTTGGAA
>CAMKSB010000140.1 GCA_946415335.1 uncultured Clostridia bacterium | reverse complement strand
AAGATCGAAGGCGAGGATCTCTATCTCATCGGTACCAGCGAGCACTCCATGATCGGCAAGTTCATCGACACCATCAATAAGGAAGAAGCGCTTCCGTACACCCTCACCAGCTATTCACCCTGCTTTCGCAAGGAGAAGGGCGCTCACGGCATCGAGGAGAGAGGCGTTTACAGGATCCACCAGTTCGAAAAGCAGGAGATGATCGTCGTCTGCAAGCCCGAGGAGAGCAAGATGTGGTTCGACAAGCTCTGGCAGAACACCGTCGACCTGTTCCGTTCCATGGATATCCCTGTCAGAACGCTTGAGTGTTGCTCGGGCGACCTCGCCGACCTGAAGGTTCGTTCTCTCGACGTAGAGGCGTGGTCTCCCAGACAGAAGAAGTATTTCGAGGTAGGTTCCTGCTCCAACCTCGGCGACGCGCAGGCAAGACGTCTGAAAATCCGCGTTTCCGGCAAGGGCGGCAAGTACTTTGCCCATACCCTTAACAATACCGTCGTGGCGCCTCCGAGAATGCTGATCGCCTTCTTGGAGAACAATCTCAATGAGGACGGCTCCATCAACATCCCTGTTGCGCTCAGACCTTACATGGGCGGCAAAGAAGTCATCGGAAAGTAAGAGGAAACAGTATGAATTGTAATAGTTGCGGCGCTCCCTTACAACCGGGAGAAAAATTCTGCACCAGCTGCGGCGCCGGCGTACCGCAGACAAATCAGCAAAGCACCAATTACGGCGATCAATACCAGCAGCCGAGACAGCAGGCTTCACAGCCGCGTTATCAGCAGCAGACCGTTGTCTATCCGTCCTATCAGCCGGAATACCATGAGGACGAGCACGTTTCCACCTGGGGATGGATCGGCAGATGGATATTGACGGCGATCCCGATCGTCAACGTCATCATGCTCTTTGTCTGGTCGTTTGGTTCATCCAAAAAACGCTCTCTCCAGACATGGGCAAGAGCACAGCTGCTCTTGGTACTGATTTGCATTGTTCTTATTGCCATTTTCGTTATCGTTATGATCGCGATGGGATACAGCATCAGCGACATCGGCAGAATGACAAACAGAGGATAAAAAAACAGGCGGCAGATCCATCATGGAATCTGCCGCCTTTCCTTTTCCCAGTTTTTCCGGATTCTAAGACGAAAATCGCCCTCAGCGCCGAGAAAGCGGGCTTTGAGAACATGATAACCAACACTGAGCGTCGGAATGGAGTCGTATTCGTCGATTACCAGACCGTCAAGCGGTATTTCCGCATGATCATTTCCAATGGTATGCTCGCCGGAGGCGTCGTGAAGTACAGCCGTAAAGCGAGGCTCCCAAAAAAAGGGCATGCCTTCCGTAGATTCGTAAAGATATACCCATAAATCCGTTACGACCGGCTGCGGAATTTCGCCGTCGACGCGGACGTGGATTTCGCACAGCTTGTCAGATGCATAGAAACGCAGAAGATTATCCCCTTCATTCAGGATAAGCTTCCCGTCCGTTCCCTGCGCGGGATCAATATCGATTACCGGCGTCGTGCCGCCGACAAAGGGTTGCGGCGTGTCGTTAATCATACAGGTGCCGGTCATTCTGTCACAGATATCGGAAAAGTAGTACGCTGTTGCCATTTCGTAGGTATAACCCAAAGGTGAATCCGAATTTTCCACTTGTGTAAAGATGGTTTCAGAAGGAAGAGAAGCCGGAACGACAATGTCGTCAAAGGTGATGTTCTGATAATGACGATCCGGCGGCTCCGTCACCGGCTCAGTGATTTCCTCACGTTGGGTAACAGCGGGTTCTGTCGGCATCGCAGTTGTTTCCGGCACTTCGGTTTCCTCTGTGACAGGAGTGGTTGACGGCGGCGCTGACGTCAGGGGCACGCTGACAGCGGCAGTGGTAATATCCGCAGCGGCAAACGTCGTTGCAACCGTTTGCGCGGCAGTTGCCGGAACAGTAGACGGCATGGGTTCGGTTTTCCAATGCGTCACGCCGCTACCAATCACCGCGCCGCCCATGACAACTGCCGCGACAGCTCCGGAGATAACGCGCGTAATCTCGGTGCTTGTGCTGTCAGCGGCAAGCATAGTGATGGCGTCGCCCTGACCGCGCAGCAATCGCCATGGCATAAACGGCACCGCCATCTTGGCGTGAAAGGGGATGTGGTATTGCTTTTCAAACGCTCTGACCTGTTTGGCAATCGACTTTTTGGCATAGCGTATACGCGAGGCGACCGTACCGATGGGAATATGCAGTTTTTCGGCAATTTGGCGGTTTGTGTAGCCCTCCATATAGCGCAGACGCAAACAATGCCGTTGTTCCTCAGGAAGCTTCTCCAGATAATGCAGCAGAAGGTCTCCGCGCGACAGTCCGGCAACAACATCATCAGGCGTCGGCGTGCTGTCAGGAACATTGAGCAACAGTCCGTCATCATGAAAGCGTTCTGTCGGCACCCTGTTTTCGGCGGTGAGATAATTGATACATTTGCTTTTGGCGACACGGCGAACATAGCCCTCGGGATTTTTCATCTTTGAGAGTTCTTCCATTCGCGTCGAGAGAGCGAGCATAACCTCTTGAATAATATCCTCCGTTGCTTCGGGGGAGAGAGACTTTTTCCGGCAGACAGCTGTTGTCAGTTTTGCCGCTGATTGATAAAACCGCTCCCACGCCCGGTTGTCTCCGGCGGCGGCACGGGCCGCAAGCTCATTCAGTTTTGCATTTTCCATGCCGCCCTCCGGGGTATTACTCTGCAATCTGAAGTTGGATCAAGGTCGCGTCAATGACGTTGATTTCGCCGTCGCCGTTAATGTCCGCCGCTTTTTTCTGCTTGGGCGTTATCTCAAGCAGGTCTGCGGCAAACTGCTGCACATACGTCGCGTCGGCGATGTTGATCTTTCCGTCGGCGTTCGCGTCAGCTTGCTCAACGTCAGCTTTCGCTTCTATCTGTACCGTAAAGGTCGTCGCCAGTTCAGGAATGGCGATAAAATGGTTGTTATACGGCGTAGCGGAAACGGTGTATACGCCGACGCCCCAAGGGTGTTCTTCCTGGTCGTCCTGATAGGATTCGTGAGAATCAAAACCGATATTCATCTTCCAACTTTCCTGTATTCTGCCGTAGTTGCTGAGCACAGAGCTTCCGTCCTTGTAATAAACCGTGCAGTCGGGATCATAAAAGTACTTGTATAGCGGATGGGTATCTCCCCATACCGAATCACGCGCATTTCTATAGTTATCACCCTCGTAGTAGTAAAGGTTTTCCGCCTCTACATGGTCAATAACGGATTCATGTACCTGATAGGTGACCGTTTTGGTAATGCCGCAAAGCGTAACAGTCATCTGGTGTTCACCAATTGTCCACGGATCGCTGTCGAGCAGGCAGCTGCCGGTTTGACGGTCAATCTCAAAACCATTGTCGTATATATTGGCGAAGCAAGCGCCCAAAGGATTTTCGGCACGATCCAGCTTGACAAATTTAACGGCGCCCCGGTCAAGATAAGTATCGTAATCGGTCGAAAGCGTGAAGTCCGTAAATCTGTTGGACTTAACCGTCAGGTTAAAGTCTGTTTCCGCGTCAAAGAAACGCGCCTTGAGCGTGTGCGTTCCTTCGGAAAGCGCGAAGATGGACTTGTCAAGACCAAGTCTTTCGTAGTCATAGGATTGGAAACTGACAGGAACTTCGCCGTCACCCGTGTGCGCAAGCGCCGTCACCTGACACTCAAAATTATTCTTTCCCAATGTCAGAACCGCGTCAGAAATTTGGAAATCTGTGATAAACTGTTTATTCTGAACGACGTTGATTTTAATGCTTGTGCGTTCTCCCTCTCCGGATTCACCGAAATAGAACCGGAAATCGTTTTCGCCTGTATCAAGCGATACATATTCTTCATCGTAAACAAACATGGCGCATTCCGAAAAAGCAGAGGCAAAATAATCCCCGTCCAGTTCGTCAAGATGGTCAAAGTGACTGCTCTCTCCGTCTTGAATAACAGTGCCGCTCAAAGTGCTTTTTATGGCGTCAAAGCTGTATTTGAAGCAGGGAAAGAGCTCACAATCCAGTCTGCCGTTTTCATAAGCGGGAATTTCAATATCGTCGAAAACGATTTTCAGATTATCGTTTTCATAGATATTATCGGGTTCTCCGGCGGCGCTTGCCGTCAGCGGTACAGCGGAGAACAGCATCGCCGCTGCCAGAAAAGTGGTGGTAATTTTCAGGTGTTTCATATTTATTTGCTCCTTTTTTATACTGAGTGCCATTAAAACGTTTAA
>CAMKSB010000139.1 GCA_946415335.1 uncultured Clostridia bacterium | reverse complement strand
CGGAATTGTCAACTGTTTTTCAAAAAAAATTTAGAGCGGAAATAGGCGTGCTCGAGAATCGGTAGAGCGGAAATAGGCGTGCTCGAGAATCGGGTTTCGGGAAAAATGGAAAACAATGTAGAAAAAGTAGATAAAAATGGTTGACAATAGCGTGAGTTTGTATTATATTATATATAAATACAAGATAAGGAGATGTATTTTATGTTATTATGTGCACAGCGCTTCATTGATTCGCTCAAGGAGAAGGAAATCGGCTTCGATCTCCGCGAGGGTTCCGACGGTGATGTTCTCATTCGTTTTATGTATGACGGCAAGCCCACCACCTACATTTTCTCAGGGCCGGACGGCTGTTATGTCACCATGTTAACCCATTTCGAGAATGTTCCGGCTGAAAAGCTGGCGGACATGTATGCGGTATGCAATTCTTTGAACGCGCATTACAAATGGCTCAAATTCTATGTCGACAAAGATAACGATCTGATGATCGACGATGACGCGATCGTATCGGAGGAATCCGCAGCGGATGAGTGCTTCGAGCTGTTGATCCGCCGGTTTAATATCATCAAGGAGGCTAAACCGGAGATCATGAGAGGCATCTATTGTTAAGGCGACGCACGTCTGAATGATACGGTATAACCTTAAGAAACTGAGAACCATTCCGCCCCAATGCCTCAAGGGTATTGGGGCGGCTTTATAGGAGGACGGGCATTGAAAATCATCAAGCTATCATTATTGTTCCGCGCGTACGATTTTCTTTATGATTACCGCAAGGAAGCCGGAAAGACCTTCTGGGAGGAATTTGAGCAGAGGATCCGGCAGAAATTCGGCGACCTGGCGGTAGAATCCAAGGGGAATTTCCATAAGATCCTGTACGTTCCTTCCGAGATGGATACGGAACAGGCAGATCAGGAAGTCCGCTCGGTCATCAGTGAGATCGTTCCGGACGAAAACATCTACATTTTCATCGCAGCGGAGCCGACAGAGAAGGATATCGCGCGGCTGAAAGCCAATGATACCGGCAGCATCACTCAGAAGGAGTGGTTCAGCGGCGCGATGTCAAATGACGCACATCCGGCAGCGACGGCAAAGAAGGAGCAAAAGGCGGAGCCTGCTCAGACCGAGCGATCCGTCACGGAGGAACCGAAGAAAACAACGGAAGCTGTTCAGCAGGAGGCTTCGAGCGATCCGAAAAAGGGAGACGAGGAGGAGCCGCTGACGCTGGCAGCGGAAATGGAGAAGATCCGGGTTCTGCGCGAGGGCTTGCTCAAAGAGGTCAAGGGACAGCGTCACGCGATCGAGCAGTTTGTGCAGACGATTTTTGAAGCGGACGCTTTCGCCAGGAATAACCCGAAGCGCAAGGGACCTGTGGCGTCGTTCCTGTTTTTGGGACCCTCCGGCGTCGGCAAAACGTTCTTGTCGAAGCTCTGCGGCGAACTGATCGGCAGAAAAACCAAGGTTTTTGACATGAGCGAGTTTTCCGACAATCTCGCCAACGGCAAATTCAACGGCGAATCAGGCTCTCCGGCGCTGGTGACCGCCTATGTCCGGGAGAATCCCGACGCGATCCTCGTCTTTGACGAGATCGAGAAGGCGCACATCAATACCATCTATCAGTTCCTCCAGATCCTGGAGGAAGGCAGAATGCATGATATGAAGGTCAAGCGCGAGGTCTCCTTCCGTGACAATATCGTGATCGTCACCACCAACGCCGGCAGAAGTCTCTACGAGGATACCACCGTCTGCAACCTCTCAACGCTGCCCAGAAAGGTCATTCTGGAAGGACTGCGCGAGGACGTCAACGACGTGACCGGCAAGCAGGTTTTCCCGGAATGCATCATCACCCGTTTTGCCAACGGAAATATCATCCTCTTTAACCATCTTGAGCCTTACGCGCTGATGGAGATCATTAAGAAAGAGATCAAAACGCAGATAGAGCTGTTCAACAGCAGCTTCCATATCGAGGTGGAATACTCTCCCGAAGCGCTCGCATCGCTGGTGCTCTACAATGCCGGCGGCGTTTCGGACGCCAGAACGCTTCGCGGACTCGCCAGAAGCATGGTGGTCAAGGAGCTGCAGGATATCATCCAGCAAACATATCAGAGATCCGGCGACGCCATCGATCAGCTCAAAAGGATCCGGTTCTATATTGAGCCGGAGGGCAACGGCGAGGAAGTGGAAAACCTGTTCTCGAACCATCAGGACAGCCATGTGCTTGTTTTTGCCGATGAGATCATCACCGACGGCATCGCGCAGACGCAGATCCCCAACGTCGTCTTTTATCCGAACAGTGACATCGACGCGGCAAAGCGCGCTGCACGAGGCGTCATTGATTATGTGCTGATCGACCCGGCATGCGGCATGCGCGAGATGAAATATGTGCCGAACGATATTGAGGATATCCGCTCCGACGGCATGGATCTGTTCAATTATTTTCAGGAGTATCACGCCGATATCCCGGTCTACATTCTGGACACCCGAAGCCGCGGCGAAAGCACCTTCGGAACCCTGCTCTCAAGGGGAGCCAGGGGCGTGCTCGCCTATGACCTCGATAACCGCGACGTGTTCATCAGCGGCATGAATACCATTTCCTACAGCGCGCTGATCAACAATTCCGTCTTTACGCTCGGACGTTCCGGCAAGCTGCTCAATTACAACTGCTCGCAGTATTCGCTGGACGAGGAAACGGCGGTGGTTACCTTTGATAAATTCAGCCTCGGACTGGCGCCGAAAACCAGCGACACAGCGGATTTTGTTGTCAGGGACAGCGTCAACGGCATTACGTTCAAGGACGTCATCGGCTGCAAGAGCGCCAAGAAAGTCCTTCAGGAGTTCTGCGATTATGTGGAGGATCCGCGCAAGCACATTCTCGCCGGCAAAAAGGTACCGCGCGGCATCCTTCTCTACGGACCGCCGGGAACCGGCAAGACCATGCTCGCCAAGGCGATGGCGAATGAAGTGAAAGCAGCGTTCTTCCAAACGTCTGCCACCACCTTCTTTGACAGTCTGGTTGGACAGAGCGAGAAGAACGTCCGCGAGCTCTTTGCGAAGGCAAGACGTTACGCGCCGGCGGTTATTTTCATCGACGAGGTCGACGCCATCGGCAGAAGGCGCGGCGGCACGTTCGGCAGCTCCCACAATGAGGATGTGCTCAATACCTTCCTTGCGCAGATGGACGGCTTTGTTACAGACGAAAAGCGGCCGGTATTCATTATCGCCGCCACCAATTTCGACGTCAGCGGAACAGAGGGGAGAGTGCTCGATCCGGCGTTTGTCAGACGTTTTGACAGCCGTATTTTCATGGATCTGCCCGATACGGAGGAGCGTGAGGAATTCCTGCGCATGGCGCTGAACAAGCACGGCGTCAGCTTTGGCGAAAATCAGGAAAAGATCATCCACAATGTTGCGGTGCGCACGACCGGCTGCAGCGGCGCGGATCTGACGAATATCGTCGAGCTGTTTCTGCGAAAGGTCGCCGACGGAACACCGACAGGCGCGATCCTGCTCGACGCTGTCGACGAGTTCCGCTACGGCGATATCCATGAGTATGACCCCGAGGAGCTGCGCCAGACCGCCTGTCACGAGAGCGGACACGCGCTGATCAACCGTCTGCTGACAAAGACGCCATCCTATCTGACCATCGTCGCCAGAGGTCAATTCGGCGGCTATATGGCGCACGATATCGACGAAAAGAAGCTGACCGAAACCTATCAGGAGCTGCTCGACCGGGTGTGCTGTGCGCTCGGCGGAAGAGCGGCGGAAATCGTCATCTACGGCGATAAAAAGGGCTACAACACCGGGGCGAGCTCCGATATCCGTCAGGCGAAGAACATCGTCACCTATGCGCTCAAGGATCTTGGAATGGGCTCGCGTTTCTTCATCACCCGTTTCTATGATGAGGCGGAAGCGGTCATCCACGAGCAGTTTGACCGCGCTGTTAAGATCATCGAAGAGCACCGGGAGATCCTGCTGAAGCTGACCGATCTGCTGCTGGCGAACAAGAGCCTGGATCAGACGCAGCTGGACGCCTTCTTTGACGAGAACCTCCGCGAAGCCGCGCAGGAGTAAGCGCAAAGACGCAGGCTTTGCCATCGGCCGAAAATATACAAACCGCTGCTCCGCAAAAGGGGCAGCGGATATTTTTTGAAAAAACACTTGACAACCCCTTGCTAATGTGATAAAATATCAACTGTTGTGAAAAGACAACCGCAATTGAGGCATGCGGGAGCATAGCTCAGCTGGGAGAGCATCTGCCTTACAAGCAGAGGGTCATAGGTT
>CAMKSB010000138.1 GCA_946415335.1 uncultured Clostridia bacterium | reverse complement strand
GTTCGTTCCTACTGCCGCCACTTCCCCAAGGTATTCACCGACGCGAAGGGCGCTGTCCTCAAGGACGAGGACGGCGCTGAGTATATCGACTTTTTCTGCGGCGCGGGCGCTGTGAACTACGGTCACAACAACCCCTACATCAAGCAGAAAATGATCGACTACCTCAGCACCGACGGCATTATTCACGCGCTCGACATGTACACCGTGCCCAAGCGCGAGTTCATCGAGACGCTCGAGGAAAAGATCATCAAACCCAGAGGACTCAACTACAAGATCCAGTTCTGCGGTCCCACCGGCACCAACGGTGTTGAGGCTGCCATCAAACTCGCCAGAAAGAACACCGGCAGAAGCAACATCTTCGCCTTCATGGGCTGCTTCCACGGCATGACGCTCGGCGCTCTCTCGCTGACCTCCGAGATGTACGCCAGAAACGGCGCAGGCGCAAGCCTGAACGATGTCACCCACATTCCGGCTCCCTACATGTTTGAGGGACTGGACGTGATCAATTACATGCAGACGCTCATCGACGACGACCACAGCGCGGTTTCCAAACCTGCCGCCGTGATCATGGAGACCCTGCAGGCGGAAGGCGGCATTCGTCCGTTCTCCGATCAGTTCCTCCGCGACGTGCGCGCCTTCTGCGACAAGAACGATATCCTCATGATCGTGGACGATATCCAGGTCGGCTGCTGCCGCTGCGGCACCTTCTTCTCCTTTGAGAGAGCCGGTATCGTGCCGGATATGGTCGTGCTGTCCAAGTCTGTCGGCGGTATCGGTATGCCCCTGTCGATCGTTTTGCTCAAGGAGGAGCTCGATATCTGGAAGCCCGCCGAGCACAACGGCACCTTCCGCGGCAACCAGCTCAGCTTCGTCGCCGGCAAGGCGTCCTTCGACTGGCTGCTCGAAAACAACGTCGAGGCAGAAACACGCCGCAAAGGTAAGATCGTCAAGCAATTCATCACCGAGAACGTTCTTCCGCTTGACAGCCGCCTTGAACTGCGCGGCATGGGACTGATCTGGGGCATCGACTTCAACGGTATCGACCCGAATCTCTCCGAGGTCGTGATCGAGAAGTGCTTCGACCAAAACGTGATCTGCGAATGTGCCGGCAGAAACGGCGCGGTATTCAAGATCATGCCGCCGCTGGTGATCGAGGACGAGCTGCTGATGAAGGGACTCGAAATCGTCGCCGCCAGCATCAAGGAAGCATTAGGCAAATAAGATTACCTCAAAGGACGGCAGCCGCCGTCCTTTTTTGCTGTTCCAAAACAAAAAGCCGCCAGACACTTGACAAGTTACCCTAACCTAACTATAATAGTAGTTAGGTTAGGGTAACTTAACGAGAGAAAAGGAGAATGAGTTTATGATGCCATTAGCGCTCGCGGATATCGGCGAGGAGTACACCATCAAAAGGATCGGCGGCAGCGCCGAGGTCAAAAAGCATCTGGAAAACCTTGGCTTTGTTGTCGGCGGCACGGTGAAGATCGTCACCGCATTGGGCGGCAACGTCATTGTCAATGTCAAAGAAGCGCGCGTCGCAATCAGCGAAGAGATGGCGCGCAAGATCATGATATAAGGAGAAGCGTATGAAAACACTTAAAGAAGTCAACATCGGCGAGACCGTCACCGTCAAAAAGCTGCACGGCGAGGGCGCGATCAAGCGCCGTATTATGGATATGGGCATCACCAAGGGCGTGAGCGTCACGATCAGAAAAGTCGCGCCGCTCGGCGATCCGATCGAGATCACCGTCCGCGGCTACGAGCTCTCTCTGCGCAAGGCAGACGCGGAAATGATCGAAGTGGAATAAACTTCAATCAACGCAAAATCCAAGGAAGGAACAAAACGTATGAGTATCACGATTGCCTTGGCAGGCAACCCGAACTGCGGCAAAACGACGCTGTTCAACGCGCTCACCGGCTCCAATCAGTTTGTGGGCAACTGGCCGGGCGTCACCGTAGAAAAGAAGGAAGGCAAGCTTAAAAAGCACAGCGACGTCACCGTGACCGACCTGCCGGGAATCTACTCCCTGTCTCCCTACACGCTGGAGGAGGTCGTCGCCAGAAATTACCTGATGGACGAACACCCCGACGCGATTTTGAACATTATCGACGGCACCAACCTCGAACGCAACCTGTATTTGACGACGCAGCTGACCGAGCTGGGCATCCCGGTGGTGCTGGCGATCAACATGATGGATATCGTCGAGAAAAACGGCGACCACATCGACACCGAGGAGCTTTCCCGTCAGCTCGGCTGCAAGATCGTCAAGATCTCTGCATTAAAAGGAACAGGCATCCAGGAAGCGGCGGAAACCGCGATCGAAGTCGCCAAAAGCGGCAAAACCGTTCCGCGGCATACCTTTTCCGGTGCGGTCGAGCACGCATTGGCGCATATCGAAGAAGCCTGCGTACACGACATGCCGGAGGAACAGCAGCGCTGGTACGCGATCAAGATTTTTGAGCGCGATGAAAAGGTGCTTGAAAAATTGAATATCCCTGCCGAGACGCTCAGTCACATTGAGCACGACATTCAGGCAGCGGAGGAAGAACTGGACGACGACGCGGAGTCCATCATCACCAACGAGCGCTACATCTACATAGCCTCGGTGATCCACTCCTGCTACAAGAAGAAAAACCGCGGTTCCCTGTCCACCTCGGACAAGATCGACAAGATCGTTACCAACCGCTGGCTGGGCTTGCCGATCTTCGCGGTGATCATGTTTTTGGTCTATTACATCTCCATGGTGACCGTCGGCACGGCGGCGACCGACTGGGCGAACAACGGCTTGTTCGGCGACGGCTTCCACCTGTTCGCCATCGGATCAAGCGAATATGAACAGCACAGCGAAGCGATCGCGACGATCTTCGGCGCGGCTCAGTCCGCCGGCAACGAAAAAGTCACGAACGCGCTTGATTTCGGGAGCGAGCGTTATGACGGTCAGGCGGCTGTCCACGCGGTCTCCGACTTTGCCGCGTCGATCAAAACCACCGACGAGTTCACCTTTGAGGTCGAGGACGAGGAAACCCTGGCGGTCGAGCAAAAGACCGTCACCGGCACCCAAGTCAAGGACGCGGCGAACCTCTTTTCCAAAAACGGAGGCAAGCCGGACGACCCGGCGCTGTTCGGCGTATGGATCCCCGGTATCCCGGTGATGATCGGCAACGGACTCCAAGCGCTGAACACGCCCGAATGGCTCAACTCGCTGATCCTCGACGGCATTGTTGCCGGCGTGGGCGCTGTGCTGGGATTTGTGCCGCAGATGCTGGTGCTCTTCCTGCTGCTGGCGTTTTTGGAAGCCTGCGGCTACATGGCGCGTATCGCCTTTGTTCTGGACAGGATCTTCCGGCGCTTCGGTCTGTCGGGCAAGTCCTTTATCCCGATTTTGATCGGCACCGGCTGCGGCGTTCCCGGTATTATGGCTTCGCGAACGATCGAAAACGAACGCGACCGCCGCATGACCATCATGACGACCACCTTTATCCCCTGCGGCGCGAAAATACCCTTTATCAGCATGATCGCGGGCGCTATCTTCGGCGGCTCTCCGTGGGTTTCGACAAGCGCCTACTTTATCGGCATGGCGGCGATCATCGTCTCCGGCATCATGCTCAAAAAGACGCGCATGTTCGCCGGTGAACCGGCTCCCTTCGTCATGGAGCTCCCGGCGTATCACATGCCCACCCTGCGCAACGTCCTCCGTTCCATGTGGGAACGCGGCTGGTCGTTCATCAAGAAGGCAGGCACGATCATCCTGCTGTCCACCATCGTCCTCTGGTTCCTCTCACGCTTCGGCTTTGTGAACGGCGCGTTCACCATGCTCAGTCAGGACGAGATCGGCAACAGTATTCTCGCAGTCATCGGCAACGCGATCGCCTGGCTCTTCGTTCCCCTCGGCTGGGGCACTTGGCAGGCGGCGGTCGCCTCCTTCACCGGTCTGATCGCCAAAGAGAACATCGTCGGCACCATGGGCGTGCTCTACAGCGGCGGCGAGGTTTCTACCTACGCGACCATTGCCGGCGTTTTCACTGCGGCAAGCGGCTATTCCTTCATGGTGTTTAACCTTCTCTGCGCGCCCTGCTTCGCGGCGATCGGCGCGATCAGGAAAGAGATGAACTCGATGAAATGGACGCTGTTCGCGGTCGGTTATCAGTGCGTATTCGCCTACGCGATCGCCCTGATGATCAACCAGATCGGCTCCGCCTTCGGCGGCAACCCGAATGTGATCGGGCTGATCATCTCCGGCATTCTGATTGCCGGCATGATCTTCCTGCTGTTCAGACCTTATAAGGAATCCACCAAGCTGACAAA
>CAMKSB010000137.1 GCA_946415335.1 uncultured Clostridia bacterium | reverse complement strand
TAAACCTTATTGATAATCAAACACGTTTGCCCATCTGAGGAGGAATTCTCTCTCTTCGGGGTTGCCCTTGACGGACTGGGAAGCGGCGACGATCGGCATCCACGCGTTGACGTACTGACGGGCGACGTCAGCCTTTTCGCAGTAGAGCTTCAGGTACTTCTCCGCCAGTTCTTCTTCGCCCTTCAGGCAGAACAGCAGGTAAGTTCTCGCCGCGTCAGCCGCGCCGTTACCCTGAGTGGCGTGAGACCAGTCGAGGATAAAGGGCGTGCCGTCGGGGGTGATGACCACGTTGGACGGGTTGAAATCGCCGTGGCAGACCTTGTTGTGCTTCTTCATGGAAGCAAGGCGCGTGTGCAGCTCATAGCGCGTCGTCGCGTCGAGGTCGGTCTGGCTGATCTTGTCCTGCATCTTGTCCTTGAGGCGCTTGAGCAGCGGACATTTGGCGTTGAGGATCTGCATCTGGACGTTGACGAAGAGTTCGAGGTACTCGTCCATCTTGTCGGGGTTCTCGTCCATCAGCTGCTGGAGGGTTTTGCCCTCGATAAAGGTGGAAATGATCGCCCATTTGCCGTCGACCTTGCAGACTTCCTCGATCTTGGGGATGTTCAGACCGGTCTCCTCTACGCGCGCCTGGTTGAGCGCCTCGTTGAGCACGTCGGACTTGGGGAAGGATTCGTCAAAAACCTTGGCGCAGAGATCGCCGTCACGGTAAATGATCTTGTGCTTTCTCTGGGCGATAACGGTATCAAATTTCATGCTTTACACTCCTTTCGCGCTCAGACGGCGTCCTTGTTGTTGCCGTAGTAAGCGTTGAGATACATCTGCTTGATTTCGCTCATCAGCGGATAACGCGGATTGGCGCCGGTGCACTGGTCGTCGAACGCCTGCTCGGTCATCTCGTCGAGGGAAGCGAGGAAGACCTCCTCCTCAACGCCGTAAGCGGCGATGCTCTCCTTGATGCCGATCTTGGCTTTGAGGTCGTTGATACCGTTGATGAGGTTCTCAACGCTCTCCTTGTCGTCCTTGCCGCCGAAGCCGAGGAACTGCGCGACCTCCGCGTAACGCGCGAGGGTGTGCGGATGGTCATACTGCGGGAAGGTGCCCATCTTGGTGGGAACCTCAGAGGAGTTGAAGCGGATGACCTGCTCGAGCATGAGGGCGTTGGCGATACCGTGCGCGATGTGATGGAACGCGCCGAGCTTGTGCGCCATGGAGTGGCAGACGCCGAGGAAGGCATTGGCGAACGCCATACCTGCCATCGTAGCGGCGTGAGCGACCTTCTCACGGGCAACGGGCTCGTTCATGCCGTTGTCGTAGCAAGCCGGCAGATATTCGAAGATGACCTTGAGTGCTTTGAGCGCCAGACCGTCGGTGAAGTCGGTCGCCATGACGGAAGCGTAAGCCTCCAGCGCGTGGGATACCGCGTCGATACCGGAAGCGGCAGTCAGACCCTTGGGGCCGCTCATCATGTTGTTGGCGTCGACGATCGCCATGTCGGGCATGAGTTCATAGTCCGCGAGCGGATACTTGATACCGGTCTCCTGATCGGTGATGACCGCGAAGGGCGTGACCTCGGAACCGGTGCCGGAGGAAGTCGGGATGGCGACGAAATACGCCTTGTCGCCCATGTGCGGGAAGGTGTAGATCCTCTTGCGGATATCGGAGAAGCGCATCGCCATATCCTGGAAATCCGCTTCGGGATGCTCATAGAGCACCCACATGATCTTGGCAGCGTCCATAGCGGAACCGCCGCCGAAGGCGATGATCACGTCAGGCTCGAAGGAACGCATCGCGTCGGCGCCCTTCTGAGCGGAGATCAGGGACGGGTCGGGCTCTACGTCGGCAAAAGTCGTGTAGGCGATGCCCATCGCCTGGAGTTTGTCGGTGATCGGCTTGGTGAAGCCGTTCTTGTAGAGGAAGGAGTCGGTGACGACGAAGGCTCTCTTCTTGCCCATCACTTCGCCCAGCTCCTGCAGCGCGTAGGGCATGCAGCCTCTCTTGATATAGACCTTTTCAGGCGCCTGGAACCACAGCATATTCTCTCTCCTCTCGGCAACGGTCTTGATGTTAAGCAGGTGCTTGACGCCGACGTTCTCGGAAACGGAGTTGCCGCCCCAGGAACCGCAGCCAAGCGTCAGGGAAGGCGCGAGCATGAAGTTGTACAGGTCGCCGATACCGCCCTGAGAGGAAGGTGTGTTGACTAAGATACGGCAGGTCTTCATCGCCGCCGCGAACTGATCGATCTTGGCGCTCTCGTTCACCTCGTCGATATACAGGGATGAAGTGTGGCCGTAGCCGCCGTCGGCAACGAGCTGTTCCGCCTTGGCGATCGCGTCGTCAAAGCTCTCCGCCTTGTACATCGCGAGTACGGGGCTGAGTTTTTCATGCGCGAATTCCTCGCTGATGTCCACGCTCTCGACCTCGCCGATGAGGATCTTGGTGGTCTCGGGAACCGTTACGCCGGCAAGCGCCGCGATGGTGACGGGCTTCTGACCGACGATCTTGGCGTTCAGCGAGCCGTTGATGATGATGGTCTTGCGCACCTTGTCGAGCTCGTCTTCCTTGAGGAAGTAGCAGCCGCGCGCCTTGAATTCCTTCTTGACCTTGGCGTAGATCTTCTTCTCGACGATCACGCTCTGCTCGGAAGCGCAGATCATACCGTTGTCAAAGGTCTTGGAATGGATGATGGAGTTGACAGCCAGCAGAATATCGGCAGTTTCGTCGATGATTGCAGGGGTGTTGCCGGCGCCGACGCCGAGAGCCGGCTTGCCGCTGGAATAAGCCGCCTTGACCATGCCGGGGCCGCCGGTGGCAAGGATGCAGTCGCTCTCCTGCATGAGGAGATTGGTGAGTTCCAGAGAAGGAACGTCGATCCATGAGATGATGTCTTCGGGAGCGCCGGCTTCGACAGCCGCCTCCAGAATGATCTTAGCCGCCGCGATGGTGCTCTTCTTGGCACGGGGATGGGGGCTGATGATGATGCCGTTGCGGGTTTTCAGGCACAGGAGCGCCTTGAAAATCGCGGTGGAGGTCGGGTTGGTGGTCGGAATGACAGCGCCGATCACGCCGATGGGCTCGGCGATCTTCTTCATGCCGCTGAGTGCGTCCTCTTCGATCACGCCGCAGGTCTTGGTGTTGCGGTAGTAATTGTAGATGTACTCGGAGGCGAAGTGGTTCTTGATGACCTTGTCCTCGGCGACGCCCATGCCGGTCTCCTCGACCGCCATCTTGGCAAGCGGAATCCTTGCGCGGTTGGCAGCGGTGGCAGCCACGCGGAAAATCTTGTCCACCTGCTCCTGGGTGTAGGTCGCGAATGTCGTCTGAGCGGCTCTGACGCGTGCCAAAGCCTCTTTGAAGGACTCCACGCTTTCTACGATGGGATACTCTTTTGTGCTCATAGTGTTCTACCTCGTTTTGTTAGTGGGGTGTGGTGGGTGGATGATAGATATTTCGATAGAATCTGCAGCGAAGCCCCCTGCGGCTGTCCCTGCAAATTTCCATAAAAACCTGTGTGAGTCTCAGACCGCCTCGAATTTGATGCCCTGCTCGTTGGCAAAGGTCTCGGCAGCGGAGCCGGAGGGCGCCTTGATCACCAGATCCTTGGGGCACTGGCTGAACGCCGTCTCGGGAATGGTGGTGATGGTCGCCGGGATCGTGACCTCCTTGAGGTTGGGGCACTGATGGAACATGTACTCGGGCAGCTCGGTCAGCGTCTGGCTCTCGGGGATCGTCATGGTCTTGACGCCGGAAGCGGAGAACGCGAAGGAGTCGATCTTCTTGAGGGAAGCCGGCAGCTCGACGGTCTCGAGCTTGGAGCAGTAGAAGAAGGCGTTGGTGCCGAGGAACTCCAGCTTGGAGGGCAGCTTGACGGAGGTGAGATTCTTGTTGCTCGCAAAAGCGTAGTCCTTGATGTCGGTGACGGTATCGGGAACGGTGATGGAGGTGATGCCGTCGTTGTCGAACACGCTGTGACCGATGGTGGTGACGGTGTAGTTCTGGAAGGTACCGGGGATCTCAACCTGAGACTGGGAGCCGAAGTAACGGGTGAGCATGACTTCCTTGTCGTTGAGGATATAGAAACCGAAGGTATCGTTTTTCAGGTCGGGATCGGTAGCGACGACCTTGTAACCCGCTTCGCTGTTCTGAGACTGCGACGAGCCGCTGGGCTTGTCACTGTTGCAGCCGCAGCCTGCAAGCGCCGCGACAGCAGAAACACCGATGGTACATGCGAGTAAAGTGCAGAGAATCTTTTTCATGTTGATAAAATCCTTTCTTTTACGCCGAATTAGATCGTTAATATTTTAACATGATTGTTAAAGCATTGTCAATCCTTTTTCGGGACTTTTTTCTTTTCATACCTAATTTCTTG
>CAMKSB010000136.1 GCA_946415335.1 uncultured Clostridia bacterium | reverse complement strand
ATGGTTTCCTCGACTATATTCTCCATAGCCTCTTTCTCGGGCTTGGTATTCTCATTATTATTTGCCATCTTCGTTATCCTCCTTCGCATTTCTGACCGGCCACGTCCAAATCAAGCGGATGCCGCTGACAATAGCGGAAAAGAACACCGCGCAGCCGATGATCTTCATCAGCATATCGGCGGAATCCCAAAACGGATTCACAAAAATCAATATGCCGGTAGCAATCAGCAAAACAGAAAGGATCGTCAGCACCCACCATCCTTTTCTCTGAGAACGGCGCGCATAGGTCAGGGAATGGAACAAGGTTCGTCCTCCGTCGACCACCAGTAAAAAGCCGAACAGCCACGCGAGCACGCGCAGCATATCATTTCGGTACATCAGGGCGGCGATTCCGACAATGCCCAAAATCAGTGCGCCGGTGAATTTCAGGTATTCCATCAGCGATTTGTTGCCGGATAAAAATTTCAGCGTCAGCACGATCGCGATCACGACCATCGTATAGCCGAACGCGAGCATCAGCGACGGAATGAACGCCTTCGGGCACAGCATGATGACCGCGCCGAGAAATACCAGCAGTATGGCGGACAGAATAGAGTTTCTTTTCAGTTTGTCCAGTGATTCAAATAGCATAATTACCTCCTGTTTTCTTTTTGGAAATTTTCCAATCTTATTTTAGCACAAATTACAGAAAAAGTCAGTAATAATTTTGTTTTCTTGACGTTTTTTTGATTATGTGATAGAATAAAGCTGAGATCTATGAAACGGAGGCGAATATATCAAAATGATGATCGGTAATAAAAAAAGTGAGTTGAGCGAGAGCGCTCACGCGAAATTAAAAGGTCTTGTTGAACAATCCGTCGAAAATGCGCTTGAAAAAAAGCTGCACGAAGAAATGAAGAAGGTCACCAAAGCCCTCACCATCAAGTTTATTGTTTCCGGTGTAGCGATGGTCGGCGCTCTTGTGCTCGTCAACAATGCAGATAAGATCGTGAGTCTGCTGATCAAAAAAGACAAATAAAAATTTAGCGATGCCGCGTTTCAGGACGGCATCGCTTTTTTTATTAGTGATTAATAGTGATTCGAAAGAATGGAATAGCCAAAGAACAAGCCGCAAATCAAGAGAATGACCGCCAGATGCTTCCACTTCTGATCGGCAAGCAGTCCGATAAATTCCCTGAGAAACGCGTTCGGGTAGAAGTACATTTTGGTTTTCGCCGAGATCCCCTTCGCATCATAGCCGTTCTTCTTTGACAGGATATAACCGCGCAGAACATGGTAGTTGGTGGTGGCAAAGGCGATCTTCTTTTGGGTGATATCGCCGCAATCTTTTTCGATGACGTCCCGGGAGAACTGCATGTTCTCAAAGGTATTGGTGCTTTTGCCCTCTTTCAGAATGCGCTCCGGCGGAATGTCCTGACTTCGCAGATAGCGCGACATGGCTTCGCTCTCGGAAATCACCTCGTCGGCGCCCTGTCCTCCCGAGGGAACAAACGCCGCGAGTTTTCCGTTTTTCTCAGCCTGAGCGCTTGCAAAACGGATGGCGCTGTCTACCCTGCCCTTTAACAGCGGCGTCAGCGTACCGTCTCTGTTGATACCGCAGCCGAGGATAATGATGTAGTCCCGGTCGTAAGGCGGAAGGTATCTGGTCGACAAAAACGCGCAGGCGACCGTCGAGAGGAACAGGCACTCGAAGTAATCAATGATATAAATCAGCGCAAAACGGATGACGGAGATGGTTGGATTACTCCACAGCCAGATAAACAGTTCGGAATTGAAGCCGAGGAGCGCCGCCGTTGCCAACGCCCAGAGAATACCGAAGATGATTCCCAGCGCGTTGACAGGGCGCTTGCCCTCCTTGCGGATGAGCTGGATATTGCTCAATGACAGAAGGAAGGAAAGGATAAACATCGCCGGCGTCAGCACCAGAAATACGATGCCGCCGGTCTCGGAAACCTCCTGCATAAAGTGAGCAAAATGTTTCACCCAGTTGTTGAGCAGCTTGTAGACGATAAACAGCCACAGCACGCCCGAGTAAATACCGACGCCGCCGCAGATGATCATTTTGTAGCCGAATTCGCCGTGCCGCCAATAGTCGATAAAACTCCAGAGCATGACGCAGGTAGTCAGAAACATCAGGCAGACAAAGGCGATCACGACCGTCATATACCCGGAGAAGTTCGTAATATAATGTGAATTCTCCACAATGATATTGAAGGGCAGCACGTCGAGGACATAATTTCCCCGCTCGTTGATAAACTCTTCCTCTTCGTACTGATAGCGGTAGCTAATATTTGTTCTTCCCTGCCGGAGCGCCTTGAAATCAATCACCATTTCGCCGTTCTCCATACGGACGTTTTCCACCTCGACGATCCCCTCCGGTTCGGTCACGACTTCCATCTTTATCGGCTCGCTCATATTTCCGGTGCGCATCGTATAGCGGCTTCCCTGCGTCAGGATCGTCACCGCTGCCACGATGAAGGCGATAACGGCGCCGATGACGATGATCCATAGTTTTTTATTCTTTTTCATTGTTGTTCCCTTCCATTGTTCGTGCGCGTTACGGCTCATCCTTCGGAAGAACCGGCACGTCAATTTTTTTCAGAAGCAGACCGATCCCCTTTAGGATATGACCATTGGTGAGTTCGACGAACGCCTGCGCCATGTTGTATGGTATACTCTTGCCCGAAGCCATCGTCATAAAGCGCGGCGAATTGGTTTCGATCATTTTTCTCATGAACGCCGCGCCCTTGAGCTTGTTGTCCTTTTCTACTCCGTCCGGCAGTTTTCGGGCTTCGGTTTCCAGTTTCTTCGGCGTTTTCATGGCAAAATTGAACAGTCTGCGACCGATGAAGGTCTGCTGCAGATCAGTGAAGCGCGATTCCATCGTCACCGGATATCTTGCCGGTTCCTCTGTGACGGTATAGGTGTCGGGATAGACCGCTGTATCCTCCGGCTCGGGAACGAGTTCAACCGTCTTGCTCTCGCCGGGCTCCAGCATGATCTTGGCAAAGGCTCTCAATTCGCCGCCGATATACAGCTGCGCGACTTCTGCTCCGGCGCGGTCGCCTGTGTTGGTAATGGTCTCCCGGAATACATCTCCCTCCTGCTCCCATCCGGAATGCGAGAAGGTGGTGTAGCTCAGTCCGAAACCAAAGGGACAGCGCACGGGGATCCTGTGCCGGTTATAATAGCGATAGCCGACCTCAGTGCCTTCCGCGTACACCTCGGTGAGTTTCTTGCCGAAGGTCTGCGCGCTCGGAACGTCCTCATAGCGCAGCGGCCATGTTTCCGCGAGCTTGCCGGAAGGGTTCTTTTCACCGAAAAGCAGCTGTGTGACCGCCGTGCCGCCGTTCTGACCGGGCAGATACATATTGAGGATCGCGTCGACCTTGTCAAAGAAAGGCAGCTCTACCGGCGAACCTCCAAAGAGGACGACGACGACCTTCTTGCCGCTGTCGCACAGCCTGTCGATCTCGCTGAGCTGATTTTCGGGGAGCCGCATGTTTTTGCGGTCTTCTCCCTCGGTTTCATATTCGTCCGTCAGCCCGGCAAAGACGAGGACGGCGTCGCATTCGTCTAGGGAATAATTCTGAACGCCTCTTTCACGGAAGGCGTCTGCCGTCGTCGTCACCTTGGTAGGATGGATCATGGAGCTGCCGGCTCCCTGATAGCGCATGTTTTCAAACAGTTCGCCGGTGATGTGCAGCTTTTCGCTGCCGCTCAGCGGAAGCACGCCGTCGTTCTTCATCAGGACAGCGCATTCCGCTGCAAGCTCCGCCGCAAGCGCATGATGCGCCTGCCAGTCTACGGGAGCAGGATCGGCGGGCTGCACATAGGCATCCACCCATTTCAGAATATTGCGGCACGCCTTGTCCAGCGCCTGCACCGGAAGTGAACCGTCCGCGACGGCGTCCAGTATCCACCGACGGCAAATAGCGGTGTCGCCGGGCATTTCGAGGTCGAGTCCTGCCTTGAGCCCCTCTACCCTGTCGTGCGTCGCTCCCCAGTCGCTCATCATCACGCCGTCAAATCCCCATTCGTCACGTAAAATGTCCGTGAGGAGCCACTTGTTTTCGGAACAAAATACGCCGTTGAGCTGATTGTAGGCGCACATCAGCGCGGCAGGCTTTGCCTTTTTGACAATGTATTCAAAGGGCTTGAGGTACAGCTTGCGGATGGTATTTTCCGAAGCGACGGAATTGCCCATCAAGCGGTAGTTTTCGCTGTTGTTCAGGGCAAAATGCTTGACGCAGGCACCAACGCCGTAGCGCTGTAAGCCATCGATCTGTGCCGCCGCCATCACGCCGGCGAGCAAGGGATCCTCGCTGAAATATTCAAAGTTTCTGCCGCACAAGGGATTGCGCTTGATATTCAC
>CAMKSB010000135.1 GCA_946415335.1 uncultured Clostridia bacterium | reverse complement strand
GTTCAGCAGCCCGGCGCCGCGGGATAGATTCAGCGATTGCGCCATAGCTCTGCCGATCCAGAGAGTGAGCTGCCACAAAAGCATCTGCAGTACCAACGGCAGAAAGGTCACGGCTAAAGCGAGAATAACGAATACGCCGATCCCCGATTTGAGCACGCCGAGACTGCTCTGCATCGTGCGCAGGGCTTCGGAAAGAGCGGAACCGACCACCGGAACAAAGGACGACAGGGCAAACCGCGCCGCCTTGCCGGTCACGCTGTCAAGCGAACCGGCGACGACCTGCTTCAAACCGAGTACGGCGGTGAAGATCGCCATCATGAAGGCGGTGATCCATCTTGCCGCCTTGGAGACGGATGCGATAAAGCCGCCCAGGTCCGCGCCGTTTGACGCGCCGGCGGCGATACTCATGCCCAAGAGCATACGCAGCAAGGGAAGTATCACACCGGAGGACAGTTGGGCAACGCCCTCTCCGGCACCGAGCACTGCCGCGTAGTAGGCAGCCGAGCCGCTCAGACTGCCGGACGCGGTGAGCAGCAGCGCCATCACCGGTACGTAAGCGAGCATGAGGCGTGAGGAATTGGCGATCACCTCACCGATAGTGGTGATCACAGCGGAAGCAGGCAAAGCGACTGCGGCGCTGAGACAGAGCGAGAGCACCAATTCCAAAGCGCCGCCGGTATCGGCGTTCAGCGCGCCACGGTAGGCAGTCAACATGGAACAGAGCAGGAGCATTGCCGTCACGGAAATCAGCCCTCTGAGCGGCGAATCAGCGCTGTCCTGCGCCATCGAAGCGATCTCGTTAAGCACGCCGTCAAAGGACAAGGCGGACAAGGCGTCCGGCTGTGCGCTGTCCGCACCGAGTGAGAGCATGTGCCGCTTGGCATCCTCGGACAGGCTGTCGTAAACACCGGTGAGGTCGTATTCATTTTCTGCCGCGTGGACAGTCAAAGCGCCGGACAGCATGAACGCAACGAATAGTATCAATAACAGCTTTTTCACTTCTCACCCCGATAACATTCCCGTCACAGCGTTGAGGATATCCGCGTACAGCGGAAGCGCTGAGACCGTGACCATGATTTTTCCAGCCAGCGTGACTGTTCCGGCAAGCGACTGACTTCCGGCGTCTCGGCAGGTGTTGGCGGCAAATTCGGTTAAAAAACAAATGCCGATCGCCTTGAAAAGTATCGCGAGATAATTGCCGCTGATATTGGCTGCCGCCGCGATCGTCTGTATCGTATGGATAACGCCGGTCGTCTGCGACAACACCATGAGCAGAACGGTGACGGTAGCGGCGATCCCCAACATGAGGGCGACTTCGGCGTTTTTCGGTCGGAGCGTGACGGCGATGATCGCCGCGACGACCGCCAGCACTGCGATTCCCATTAAGTTCATCAAAAGCCGAAAAGCCGCTTGATGGTGGAAAAGAGCGAACTGATCTGCGTGATGATCAGCGTGAGCACCACGATCAGACCTGCCAGCGTGGTGAGCATCGCCTGTTCCTCCCGTCCGCTGCGAATCAGCAGCTGAGACAGCACCGCCACAATGATGCCCACCGCTGCGATTTTGAATATCAGTTCAACGTCCATGGTTACCTCACATCAGCAGAATTGCCGACGACGCGCCGACAAAGAAGCCCATTGTTTTGTACAGCCTTGACCGCTGGCTGAGTAGGCTTTCGCTCTCGGCAATCAGCGCGTCCAATTCCGTGGCAGTCAAGGCAAGATGCCGGAGCTGACCGTCCAGATCGGTTTTGCCGAGTTGTGCGCCTAACCGGAGCAAAAGCGCGACGTCCGGCTCTGTAAGGTTGCAGGAACGAGGCAGACGGCTGACCAGCGTTTCCCATTCCCGGCCGAAGGGCTTGTCATCGCTTTCGGGAACCAGCGGCAGGTTCGCCTGTCGGGCGCTCTCGGCGGTCAAACGATAGATATCGCCGCTCCGGTATCGCAAGCCGGTTGTCAGGGTGTTGAGAAAGCCACGCAGTTTCAATAAAAAGTCGCGCCGCCGTTTCAGGCGCATGGCACAACTCCATCCTGCCGCCGTACCGGTCAGCACCATCAGGGAACAACCGATGATTTTAAGAAGCAAGCAACTCACCTGCCTTTCTGACGGCGCGTATCTGTCCGACGTGTTGCCTGTCAGAGAGGAAAACAAGCGTTTCTAACGCGCCTGTACGCAGGATCCGGCGCAGATCACGGCGGCGAAGCAATTCCTCAGCGCTTCCGGCATGGGCAGTGGCGATCACGTTCACGCCGCTTCGCTGACACTCCGCGAAGGCTGCCGCGTCATCGGGCGAGCCTATTTCGTCACAGACGACGATCTCCGGAGACATGCTCCGCAGCGCGTGGCGCATGGCGGATGACTTGTAATAGCCTGTGAAAATATCGCACAAGCCTACGTCGTTCTGTGGCTCGCCATTCAGAACAGCGGCAAGCTCTCCCCTTTCGTCGATCAGCGCGACGCGGTACTGATAAGACAGCTGACGCGCCAGATCGCGCAAAAGCGTCGTCTTGCCGGAACAGGGTTCTCCGCAAAGGAGCATTCCGCCGCCGTTATACCGGCGCAGCAAGCTGTCGGCACAACCGGGAAATTCCCGTGATATTCTCAGGCAGACGGAGCCAATATCACGGATATTGTCGAGACTGTCGCCGTGATAGACCGCCGTGCCGCATACCCCTGCCCTATGACCGCCGCGCAGGGTAACAAAGCCGTTGAGCAGCTCGTGCTGGTGGCTGTAAACGGAATAGTCGCAGACGGACTGAACGGTTTCTTCTATCTCGTCTTTGGAAGCGCATAGCAACGAGTCTGAAATAAACGGCGTGAGACTGCCGCCGGTCGTCAGATAGTAGCACTGGTCGCCGCAGTCCAGACAGACCGGACGGTTGATCCTAAGTCGAATCTCGCGCAGCTTGGGGGCTAACAGGAGCTTATTTTTCTCTATTGGAATTTTGATTTTCGGACTGAGACAGCGGATGACCTGTTCCAGCCGGATCACGTCTTGATTCATGTACATTCCTCCGTTTGGCTTACGAGAAATAATATGCAGACAAGCATAAAAATAGACCTCCCCGGAATGGGAAGGTCTGATATTCGCTTATTCGTGATCGAGCATAGCAAGGAATTCTTCTTCGGAGAGGATCGGGACGCCCAGCGTCTGCGCCTTGGTCAGCTTGCTGCCGGCTTCCTCGCCTGCCAGAACATAGGATGTCTTTTTGGAAACCGAGGAAGACGTCTTGCCGCCGTGGGCTTCGATGAGTTTGGAAGCCTCGCTGCGCTTCATCGTGGGCAGCGTTCCGGTGAGGACAAAGGTCTTGCCCTCAAACAAGCCGCCCTTTGGCTTTTGCTCGGAGGGCTTCATGCGCAACCCGAGGGCTTTGAGCTGATCGATCAGCTCAATCGTTCCGGGAAGCCGGAAATAATTTGCCACACTCTGCGCCATGATCGCACCGAAGCCGTCGATCGCTTCGAAATCCTCCGCCTGCGCAGTCATAATATCGTCGATGGTGAGGAAATTTTCGCAGATCAGCTTTGCCGCCTTCAAGCCGATATTGCGGATACCGAGGGCGTAAACCAGACGGTAGAGCTCGCTGTCCTTGGACTTTTCGATCGCCGCGATCAGATTGTTGGCAGATTTTTCCGCCTTGCGGTCAAGGGCAATGATATCCTCCGCGGTGAGGCGGTACAGATCCGCCGGAGAGTGAAGAAGATCCGCAGCCGTGAGCTGTTCGAGCACGGCAGGTCCGAGTCCGTCGATATCCATCGCGTCACGGCTGACAAAATGGATCAGATGGCGGATCAGCTGCGCCGGACAGTCGGTATTGGTACAGCGGATGGCGGCTTCATCGTCCTGAGAGACAGGACTGCCGCAGGACGGACAGTATTCCGGAAAACGGAAGGGTTCGCCGTCGGGCGCGTGCTCCGCAACAGACAGGACTTCCGGAATGATCTCCCCCGCCTTGCGGATGATGACGGTATCGCCGAGCTGAATGCCCTTTTCCTCGATAAAGTCCTTATTGTGCAGGGTCGCGCGGCTGACGGTCGTTCCGGCTAAGAGCACCGGCTCAAAAATGCCGACGGGCGTCAAAACGCCGGTTCTGCCGACGTTGATCTCGATGCGCAGCAGCTTGGTCGGCTTTTCCTCCGGCGGATACTTGTATGCTTCCGCCCAGCGTGGATATTTTGCGGTACTGCCAAGCTGTTCGCGGATATCGAAGCTGTCCACCTTGACTACGGCGCCATCTATCGCGTAATCATACTCGCCGCGGTTGTCGCCGATTTTTTGGATTTCCTCCAACACCTCGTCGATCGTGTCGCAGACGGTGTAAAAGGAAGTCGGAAAACCTAACTCGGCAAGATAATCGAGGCTCTGACGGTGTGAGGTCAAGGTCAC
>CAMKSB010000134.1 GCA_946415335.1 uncultured Clostridia bacterium | reverse complement strand
TCTGCCGGAGCCGGCTGTTCGGGCTGAGGTCTGACCGGAGCGCCGCATTTCATGCAGAATTTATCTGTATCATTGAGTTTATTGCCGCATTTTTCGCAAAACATGCCTATCTCTCCTTGTTGTTAAGATTCAATTCTATTGTATAAAAAAGTCTCCGGAAAGTCAATGTGTGCGCTTACCAAAGAAATTGCACGTCAATTAGCGATTCTGCCCAATTTTTAGCGTTAGCAAAGCAAAAAGGAGAGCACAATGCACTCTCCTTTGTTGTTAACTCTTTTTGCTGCTGAGAGAGAACTTGGATTCGGTTCCCTTTATCAGCTTGGCAAAGTTTTCATGATGACGGAGGATGACCAGAGCCGCCGCCGCGATTGCGAGCAATTCCACCCAGATACTCTGCGGATGGAGAAACGCGAGCACGATCGGGCATACCAGCGCCGCCGAGCAGGAAGCAAGCGACATGTACTTGCTGGTAAACAGGACGATAAAGAACACGCCCACTGCCACGAGCGCCATACGCCAGTCGACAAACCAAATGGTGGCGAAGCCCGCAAGAAAGCCCTTGCCGCCCTTAAACTTATACCAGACAGGGAAGCAGTGACCGAGCATCGCGCAGAGTCCGGAGAACTGCGCGCCGAACTGCCAGAGACCGAAATATGCTTCCATCACCCAGGCAGTCAGAAAAACCGGCAACGCAGTCTTGGCAACATCAAAAACCAGCACCAACCAAGTGACGATACCGTTGCCGTAGACGCGTTTATAGTTGGTAAAACCCGGATTTTTGCTGCCGAACTGGCGGATATCCTCATGATGGAACAGCTTTGACGCGAGGATCGCGCCGTTGACGCCGCCCAGCAGGTAGGACGCCACGCCCGAGATGATGAGAACGATCGTCATCATCATACAGTGAACCTCTCGCAGCTCTTGCCCCAGCAGAAGATCGCCAGTGCGTCAGCGCCGATGGACGCGCCGATGATCGGTCCGATATAGCCCGTTTCGATCTTGCAACCGGGAATCTTCTCGCCAAGCATCCTGACGATGTCTTCCGCTTCCTCCGGAGCGTCGGAATGGAGCACGTAGATAAACTGGTTTTCCGGCTCCAGAATGCCGTCGGCGGTCAGGTTGACGATCTCCTCGATAGAGTTGAGTCTGCCTTTGACCTTCTTTATGGCAACGTTGTCGCCGTTTTTGTCGGAAATCAGGATCGGCTTCACGCCCAGCAGATTGCCGAAGAAGGCGGAGCTCGCCTTGACTCTGCCGGCAGCCTTGAGCGCGTTGAGGTTGTGAACGGTTACGAACTGGTTGACGTTATTCTTCACACGGTCGAGTTCCTCGGCGATCTCCTTGGCGTTCATGCCCTTGTCGCGCAGTTCAGCGCCCTTGACCGCTACCTGACCTTCGCCGCCGCTGGCGTTGAAGGAGTCTACCACGTAAATTGCCGCGTCGGGATAGCTTTTGAGCATGTCCTTGGCGACGACCTCGGCGGTGTGAACGGAGCCGGAGAGCTTGGAGGAACAGCCGATATACACGATATCATAGCCCTGTTCGAGATACTCCTTGAAGCCTCTCTCGAATTCGTTTGCCGGAACCTGCGTGGTGGTCACGCGGTTGCCGCCGCGGATGGTGTCATACAGTTCCTTGGGGCTGTAGAATTCCCAGTCAAGGCTGGCAACGGTTTCCTTACCCTCACGGACGGTGTTCATTCTCAGATAATCGATATCGAATCTGTCACGCAGCTCCCTTGTGAGGTCGGAGCAGGAATCGGTTAAAATTTTGACCTTTCTCATGACGAAAATCTCCTTATTCTAAGATAATAATATAATCATAAATCGGCTGTCCGCCGTCGATCATGACGATTTCTGTTCGCCGGTAGGAAGCGGAAAGCGCACGGTACAGCTGCTTGCTCTCCTCCGGGGTCACGTTCTCGCCGCAGCAGACGAGCATGATGTCGTAACGTCCGGCGTTCATCTTCTCGGCAAGCACCGTCGCCGCCTGTGCGCGGTCGGGGCTGTCCACATAGATGGTGTCGCCGACAAAGCCGATATAATCGTCCTTGCGGACGCTCACGCCGTCCATCTCGGTATCGCGGACCGCGCGTGAGACCGTTCCGGTCACCACATCCGCGATGATCTCTTCCAGCTGGGCGATGATCTCATCGGTGCCGCCTGCGTCCGTATCGAGCATGGAAATGGCGGCATAGCCCTCGCCGATGGTCTTGCTGTTGACAACGCGGACGTCGGAGCCTTCGTAAATCTCCGCCGCCTGTTTCGCGGTCATGATGATATTGGAATTGTTGGGGAATACAAAGATCACGTCGGCGTTGATCTCCTCAAACGCCGCAATCAGCTCCTCGGCGGACGGGTTCATACTCTGACCGCCGTCTACTACCACGTCGCAACCCAAGGATTTGAAGGTCTCCTTGATGCCGTCGCCGGCAGCGACGCTGACGATGCCGTATGGCTTGCGCGGCTTTTCCACTCTGGAACGGAAGCTGCTGCCGCCGTGCGCCTCGTTGTGCTGGAGCGTCATGTTCTCGACCTTCATGGTGAGAAATTCGCCGAATTGCTGTACATAGTTGAATACGTCGCCGGGCTTTCTGGTGTGGACATGCACCTTGACGATCGTGCCTTCGCGGAAGCAGACCACCGAATCGCCGACGCTGTTGAGCCATTTGATCAGTGCGTCGATGTCAAAGCGATCCAAATCGACCTTGGCTCTCTGCAGACGGAGCAAAAACTCGGTGCAGTAGCCGAATTCGAGCTCGCTGTCCTCGGTAAAGGCGTTGAGATCGACGTTTTTGCGTTTGCTGTGGGTTTCCGCGGCGATCGTCACACCGCCGGAAAGCGCCTGCTGCATACCCTCGGCGATATAGACCAGGCCGGCGCCGCCACTGTCGACTACGCCCGCCTCCTTGAGCACGTCGAGCAGATCAGGCGTGCGCTCCAGAGAGCGGCAAAGCTCATAGTGAAAATCTTCAAAATAGGTTTCAAAGGTGCTCGCGCCGGAAATACGCGTTCCTGCATAGCGCACCGCTTCGCTGTATACGGTGAGGATCGTACCCTCTACCGGAACGGCGACCGCGCCGTATGACTCCTTTACACCGCTTTCCATCGCCTTGTGAAAAGCGCGAAGGTCAGCGGTTTCTATACCTTCCAGACCTCTGCCGATACCGGCAAAGATACGGGAGAGGATCACGCCGCTGTTGCCTCTTGCGCCGAGGAGCATACCGTTGGCGGCGCGTTTGGCAGTGTCGCCCAAATGCTCGCTTTCCTCCGAGAGAGCCACCACGCCGGCATCGATAGTCATGAACATGTTGTCGCCGGTGTCTCCGTCGGGGATCGGGAACACGTTGAGGTCGTTGACTTCCTTGATATGGTTTTTCAGGGAGGCAGCGCCGTTTGTTATCATCGCGGCATATAAAATACCGTTTAAGGTTGTCGTTTGCATAGCATCTCCTTCTAGTTTCAGTCTCAAACATGCCTATTATACCACAACCTTTTCGGTTTTTCTACATTTTTGTGTTTTTTTCTTTAGGCAATTTCTCCAAATCAAGTGAATAATTGACTTTTATCCGCCGACAGTGTAGAATAGTGAAAAAGGAGGCGTTACTATGCCAAACGATAATTGGGAAGAATTTGAGGATATTTCCGGCTACTCCGACTCAGGAACCAAACGCGGCTGGAAGGTCGCGGTGATCATTCTGTCGGTGCTGGTAGTTCTGCTGCTTGCCGGACTGGCGCTGCTGCTCTTCGGCGGAAAACTCGGCATCAATATCCTGCCGACGGAACCGACGACCGCTCCGACGACGCAGGCAGTCACCACAGTACCGCCGACAACGCAAGCCGTCACGACAGAGCCCGTTCGCGCCGAGGTACCAAACGTCGTCGGCATGAACGCCCGAGACGCTTATGACGATCTGAACGCCGCCGGCGTGAAATATACGATCCAGCGCGAATACAGCGACACGGTCGCTCCCGAGTACGTGATCAGCCAGTCGCCCACAGAGGGCACCGTCAGCGGCGACCAAAAGGTCATTCTCTATATCTCCAAGGGACCGGATAGACCGGCTCCGACAGCCGCGGCTGCGACCGAAGCGACCAAAAAGAGCGACAAGCAGAGCTCGTCTTCCGGCCATTACGTTCTGGAAGGCTCCGACAGCCGCCTGATCCAAAAAAGTGAACTGAGCGGCATGGATGAGCAAGAGCTGACGCTGGCGCTGAACGAGATCTACGCCCGACACGGCAGACGGTTCAATTCCGCCGAGCTGCAAAAATACTTTGACGCGCAGTCATGGTACCACGGCACGATCCCGCCCGATCGCTTCGACGACAATGTGCTGACGGAAACCGAAGAAGCCAACGTCAAAACGATCCTTTCCGTCATGACGGAAAAGGGATACCGATAAT
>CAMKSB010000133.1 GCA_946415335.1 uncultured Clostridia bacterium | reverse complement strand
TTAAAATGGAAATTACATAAATAAGCCTTTGATGAAGCCGGTGATCGCGTCGGTGCCCCAGATGAGGCCGCAGGCGATCAAAATCAGCAGGATCGCGGAGATGATCTTGACGGTCGTGCGCTTTGCCGGGCTCATGGCTTCTTCCTCGTCGCCCTCGGCAGTCTGTTCCACGTCGGACATGTCGACCTTGATCTCCTCGCCCTCCGGCTTGATCGCGCCGATGCCGACGCAGACGTCGTAGGCTTCCTGATAGGCGGAAAACGGCACGAGGATATCCTTGTCGTTAGGATCGGTACCGGTGACAACGTCGGCAGAGATATTATTCTTACGCGTTGCGCACTCGCTGGGAATGCCGGCGCTCTCCAGCGCCGAATGGATCCGCTGCGCTTCAAAGCCGCCGGCGGCGATCAGGAAAACCGGGGTATTGTGATCGTCGATCGGATAGAGCGGCTGCGGCTTGCGGCATTCGGTGCATGCCTGCTGCGCGTCGTCGTAGGTATGCTTACATTTTTTACAGTATTTCATGGCATAATAACCTTTCTGATGATATACACCAGTATTTTACCACAAAAAAACGGCAGGTACAATACCTGCCGCAAATTTTTATAGAAATACCGGCTGCACCTGCCGGTGTTCCAGCGCAGCCTCGACGCACGCGGGCAGCCTGTCGAAGTCTGCCACCAGCGAACGGGGCTTTTTGACCGGGTCGTCCTGCCGCATGGGTACAAAATAGATGTGCTTGGTGTTGAGCAGTCTGCCGATATTCTGCGCCGAAGCGCCCAGCGCGTCGTTGGTCGCCACACAGAGCAGCACCGGCCGCAGGATCCGCAGATGGGATTTTGCCGCCATGGTGACGGCGGTGTCTGTCACGCCCAGCGAGAGTTTGGCGAGCGTGTTGCCGGTACAGGGCGCGATCACCAGCAGGTCGCACAACTCCTTGGGGCCGATCGGCTCGGTCTCGACGGACGTGGCGAGCACCTTTTTCCCGGTGATCGTTTCCGCCTGCTTCACCATGTCCTCTGCTCTGCCAAAGCGCGTGTCGGTGGAAGCAGCGTTCTGCGACATGATGGGAAGCACGTCATAGCCCAGCGCTTTCAGCGCGCGCATTTGCTCAAACGCCTTTGTAAAGGTGCAAAAGGAACCGCACATCGCAAAGCCTATGGTTGCTTTTGTCACCGATGAACCTCCTCGATGATTTGGAATACAGTTGTTTTGATGATATCCCCTGCCGCCTTGGGCGCGCATTTTCCGGGCAGCGACAGCGCACGCTGCGCGTCGATCCGCAGGGCGCTCGCCGCTTCAAAATCCACGCCGCCGGGCAGGGAAGCAAGGTCTGTCAACAGCGTATGACGGTCGGTGTTTTTGAGCAGTTCGTCATCAAAGATCCGCGCCGGGACGGTGTTGAACACCAGATCGTAGCCGCGTATCTCGCGCAGTTCCTCGGTATTGACAAAACGATAGCCAAGCGCCCGGATATACGCCGCGTCGGTGGTATTTCTCGCGCTGACCGTCACGTCGGAGCCGACCGCCTTCAACAGACGCGCCAGCACCTTGCCGATCCTGCCAAAGCCCACGACCAGCGACCGGCTTCCTGCGATCGTGCCCTCGTAGGCGCTCATGGCGCACTCCAGCGCGCCCTCCGCTGTCGGCACGGCGTTGAGCACGGCGAAATCGTCTCTCGCCGCGTAGTCGTAGAGCTTCGCGCCCTTTAAGTCCGGGTAGGCGCTGAGCAGGCGATCCTTCATGGCGACGAACAGCGGCTTTTCCTTGAGCAGTTCGATCGCTTCGCCGTCGAAATAGATCACGTTATTGGCGAAGGGCGCGTTCAGGCTGCCGTCCGCTCGGACGGACGGCAAGGGCAGCAGCACCGCGTCGCTGTAGGCAAGCGTCGTGCGGACGTCGGAGATCGTCAGTCCCCCAAAGCTGCGCAGGCTGTCAAAGCCGCCGAGCAGCACGGAATAGCCGTCCCTGAGCAGCGAATCCGCCAGAAAAAGCTGCCGCTTGTCGCCGCCGAGAATACCAAAGGTTTTGATTTCATGCTTCATCATATCACACCAACCGTCATTTACTGTTTGGTATAGGATATGCAGCGAGAAGCGGAAAGGTGACTGCTGTTTGATATTCGGGACGTCCGCGAAGCCGTCCCCTACGGATGAGTTGCGTGTTTGCGCGGTGCTGTCAAGAAAAAAAGAGCCCGGAATAACCGGACTCCTGAAATGCGATGGTAATATTACGCCTCGGCGATGACCTCTACCTCGACCAGAACATTCTTCGGGAGGGTTTTGACCGCTACGCAGGAACGGGCGGGCTTGGAGGTGAAATAGGTGCCGTATACCGCGTTGAAGGCGGCGAAGTCGCCCATATCCGCGAGGAAGCAGACGGTCTTGATCGCCTTGTCGAGCGAGCTGCCGGCAGCTTCGAGGACGTTTTTGAGGTTTTGGCAAACCTGCTCGGTCTGCGCTTCGATGGTAGTGGCTTCTACCTCGCCGGTCTGGGGGTTGATCGCGATCTGACCGGAGGTGAAAACCAGTCCGTTCGCCTTGATCGCCTGGGAATAAGGTCCGATGGCGTCGGGAGCGTTTTTGGTGTAGATTTTTTCCATAACAGGGATCCTCCTTATATTAGCTTGAATCCGGCGCCGGTGAGCGCTGCGGATATTTCGTTGACGTGGTTGAAGTTTCTCGTCTCGAGAATGATGCGCAGATAGGCGGCGGTGACGTCGGTGCCTTCGCCGGCTCTCTCGTGATGGACGGAGATGACGTTCGCGCCGTGGTCGGCGATGATCTTGGATACCGCGAGCAGCTGACCGGGCTTATCCTGCAGCTCGATGCAGAGCGTCTGCTGTCTGCCGCTCATGATGAGACCTCTCTTGATGACGCGGTTGAGGATCGTCACGTCGATGTTACCGCCGGAGACGATACAGACGACCTTCTTGCCCTTGAGCGGGAGCTTGTTGTACATGACAGCCGCCACAGGCGCAGCGCCGGCGCCCTCGGCGATCATCTTCTGCGTCTCGATCAGTTTGAGGATCGCGGAGGAGATCTCGTCGTCGGAGACGGTGACGACCTCGTCCACGTACTTCTGAATATATTCAAAGGTGTGCTCGCCCGGCTCCTTGACCTGGATACCGTCGGCAATGGTGGAAACCTTGTCGAGCGATACCGGCTTGCCGGCTTTGAGGGATTCGTACATAGAGGGAGCGCCCTCCGCCTGTACGCCGTAGACCTTGATGTTGGGGTTGAGGCTCTTGATCGCGCAGGCTACGCCGGAAAGCAGTCCGCCGCCGCCGATCGCCGCAACGACCGCGTCAACGTCGGGCATTTCGTTGAGGATCTCCAGACCGATGGTGCCCTGACCGGCGATCACGTTCTCGTCGTCAAAGGGGTGGATGAAGGTGTAGTTCTTCTCATCGCGCAGACGAAGCGCTTCGTTGTAGGCGTCGTCGTACACGCCCTTGACCATGCAGACCTCGGCGCCGTAGCCCTTGGTGGCTTCCACCTTGGAGATCGGCGCGCCGTCGGGCAGGCAGATCAATGACTTGATCCCGTATTTGGTCGCGGCAAGCGCAACGCCCTGGGCGTGGTTGCCTGCGGAACAGGCGATAACGCCTCTCGCCTTCTCTTCCTCGGAAAGCTGAGAGATCTTGTAGCCGGAACCCCTCACCTTGAATGAGCCGGTGATCTGCAGGTTCTCCGGTTTCAGGTAGACCTCGCACTCGTCGGTGATGGCGGGTGCTTTGACAATATGCGTCTGACGGATGACGTCCTTGAGTACATAGGATGCGTGATAGATCTTGTCAAGCGTTAGCATCGGTGACACTTCCTTTTTATCTCCATAAAATTACGCAACCACTATTTTACACCTTTTTTTGCAAGAAATCAAGCCTTTTCGTAAGTTGGCGGCGACCTCGCCGGGAAACGCTTGCTTTCTGTGATATTTTGTGCTATGATAAGAGAAACCAGTTTTTTTAGGAGTGATGAACGGTGCAGCTGAAGGAATCCGGCGAAATGTACCTTGAAACCATCTATGTCCTCTCGCAGCGCAAGGGCTTTGTGCGCTCGATCGACGTCGGCGAGGAGATGGGTTATTCCAAACCGAGCGTCAGCCGCGCGGTGGGTATCCTGCGTGACGGCGGATATCTGACGGTCGGTCACGACGGCGGCTTGCAGCTGACCGATGCCGGTCTGGAGGTCGCTCAGCGCACTTATGAGCGCCACACGGTGCTCAGCGCGTTTTTCATGCGTCTCGGCGTGGATGAGGAAACCGCCACCAACGACGCGTGTAAGATCGAGCACGTCATCAGCAGCGAGACCTTTGCCGCTGTCAAAAAGTATTTCAACGAAGAAATGCAAAAATAACCACGTTCAAAATCGCCCTGTATCCCGGTGGATGCAGGGTGTTGTTTTTTCTGTATTTCCTTGACTCCGTAGTGACAGGGCTTGTCCCTGTCATCACGCTGAACCTTTCCGAAAAATCAAACGTCCGGTTCCGAGATTCTTCGCTTCGCTCAGAATGACACTAGGAAAGGTTTTTGTAAAATA
>CAMKSB010000132.1 GCA_946415335.1 uncultured Clostridia bacterium | reverse complement strand
GTTGAGGCGATGGGCGAGACGTACACCGATACGAAGGAGAACAATAACTACAAGATAACGACGCTCGAATCTGCCCACGGAAAGGTCGAAACCAACGTGCAGCAGGCGAGAGAGGGCGATCAGGTCACCGTGACCTCCGTTCCCGACGAGGGCTATCATCTCGGCAGCGTCAGCGTCGTCAAGGACACCAGGGTTCCCCTGACCTATGTCATGGGCGGCATTGGCTACGAAAACGAAAATGGCGATAAGCTGGTCGACGGTAATAAAACCACCAATTGGCGCCAGGGCGAAGGTAACTGGACAGTCATTATGAAGGCTGACAGCAAGGTGCGTATGGCAGGCTACAGCCTGACCACCGGCAGCACCGTCGCCGAAAATCCCGGAAGCAACTGGAAGGAATGGATCATCTACGGCGGTGATTTCGGAAGCGACACCGAGATCATAAGCGCTCTTGAAGAGGATGGCTGGACGCGCATTGCCGAGGTCGATAATGACACGGTATTACAGGCGGAGAACAATCAGACCTACGATTTCACACTGAGCACGCCGGCAGAGGAATATCAGTATTATCTGATCAGAGTCTTTTATAGTCAGGGCGCCGACTATATCCAGATGTCGGAATTCGAGCTGAAGACCGAGGAAGAAAACGTTGCGCTCACCGGCGGAGGCTTCACCATGCCGGCTTATCCCGTCATTGTCAGCGCCACATTCGAACCCAACATGCACACGGTCACTTGGCTTGATGAGAACGGCACACAGCTTGAAAAGGACGAAAATGTTCCCTACGGAAGCACGCCGGCATTCAACGGTACGGTTCCTTCTAAGACAGGCTTCACCTTTATGGGGTGGAAAGACGAAAATGAGGACTTCTACGCGCCCGATGAATTGCCCGAGGTGACCGGAGATGTGACCTATACGGCAGTCTTTGGAGCCGGCGACGGCTTAGGCTCCGAACTCGCCGGACATTCCATCAGTCTTGAGGGCGATATTGCGGTCAACTTCTATATGGAGCTTTCCGATTTTGTCATCGCACATAAGGAAACCGCCTACATGCGCTTTACGGTTCCGGGTGAAAACGGCGCGACCGAACAGAAGGAATATGTCAGGGACGCCAAGATCAAGGAAGTCGGCGACAAAACCTATTATGCGTTCAAGTGCAGAGTTGCCGCCAAGGAAATGACGTCTGACATCCAGGCGCAGCTTATCGACGGCAGCAAGGCAGGCGATGAGTACACCTATTCCGTCAAGCAATACGCCGATTACCTGCTTTCAAACGCATCCGTCAACCCGGACTATGAAAAAGCTGTTCCGCTTGTCAAGAAAATGCTCAACTACGGCGCTTACGCGCAGCTCTACTTCGACAGAAACGCCGATAACCTTGCCAACCAAGACCTCCCCGATGCAGATAAGGCGCTCGGCAATGTGAAGGTTAATGCACCGCAGACGGACGTCAGCTTGCCCAAGGGTGTGAGCTTTGAGGGCTCGACGCTTTCGCTGAAATCAGAAACGACGCTTTCGCTCTACTTCACAAGCAACGCGACGCTTTCCTTCTCGGCAGGCGACAAGACGGTCGAGACCGCTACAAGCGGCAACTATCAGATCGCGCGTATCCGCGGGATCGCTGCAAGCGAGCTCAAGGACAGCTTTACCCTGACCGTAACGGCAGGAGAAGAAACCGGACGCGCTACCTACAGTCCGATGAACTACTGCGGCAAGATTTTGAACGACGGCACAGACAACGAAGCCTTGAGCAACGTCACCAAAGCGCTGGTTCTGTACGCGCAGGCGGCTAACGAATACTTTTCGCCAACATCTTAAACGGAAAGGGAGGAGTCTGCAATGATAATAGAAATCTACGAACCCACCGAACTGGAGATCATCCGTTTTTCTACCGAGGACGTCATACTGACAAGCAATCTTCGCTACGAGGAAGACGAAACGCCGTTGATGCCTGGAAAATAACGGTTGTCCGCTAATTCAAATCATGCAACAGGGAGGCTGCCCGGTCGTTGGGCAGCCTCCCGTTTTGCTGTTGATGGCAGAATAACAAAAACCCCCGGTTCCTGTGAACCGGGGGCGATTTCATGCTGTTGTTAAATTTCCAGCGTCTTGATCGAATCGAATTCGTCGGTGATCTCCTTGGAGGGAGCCTTGGTGACGAGGGAGACGATGACGTTGATAATCAGCGCGAGGAAGAAGCCGGGTACGAGCGAGTACAATCCGGTAGCGGTTCCGATGGTGTCGCCGCCCATCAGGGGGAGATAGTCCCATACGATGACGGTGAGCGCGCCGACGGTCATACCGCTGATAGCGCCTGCGAGGTTAGAGCGTTTCCAGAACAGCGCGAGCAGCACGACCGGGCCGAAGGCGGCGCCAAAGCCTGCCCATGCGTCGGAAACCAGTCCCATGATGCTGGAATTGGGATCGAGCGCGATCAAGAACGCGATGACCGCGACGACTACGACGGCGATCTTGCCGACGAGCAGGGAGCTCTTCTCGGAAGCGTCCTTCTTGATAACGCCCTTGTACATATCCTCGGAGACCGCGGATGCGGTGACGAGCAGCTGGCTGTCGGCGGTGGACATGATCGCCGCGAGGATTCCGCAGAGGAAGATGCCGCCGATGAAGATCAGCACGCCGTTGTTGGAGAAAATCTCCTGGATCAGACGGATGAAGGCGGTTTCGCTGTTGCCTGCGTCAAGCTGCTGGCTGAGATAGCCTCTGGCGAATAAACCGATCAGGCAAGCCGCTGCGAGGGAGAGGACGACCCAGATGATCGCGATCTTTCTGGACTTTTTGACCTCTGTTTCGTTCTTGATCGCCATGAAGCGGATGATGATGTGCGGCATACCGAAGTAGCCGAGTCCCCATGCGAGGCTGGAGACGATCGAGTTCCACGCGATGGGAGAGCCGTCGGTGTTTTTGAAGAAGTTCATGTAGTTCTCGGGATTTTCAACGCCCTTGGCAACGAGCGCCTGCGAGAAGCCCTGATCCCACGTGAGGATCGCGTAAGCGATGATCGGCACAGCGAGGATCGCCACGAGCATGAGCAGACCTTGGATCAGGTCGGTGGTGCAAACCGCCTTGAAGCCGCCCATGAAGGTGTAGACGAGAATAACCACGGACGCGATCGCCAGACCGATGAGATAAGCGGTCTGATCCATTTCGCCGTTCTGGCTGTGACCGAAGAGAGTAGCGAAGAGTTTCGCGCCGGAGCTGAACGCCGAAGCGGTGTAAACCGCAAAGAAAACGGCGATGATGATCGCCGAGACGATCTTGATAATGCCTCTCCTGTCGCGGTAGCGGTTCTGGAAGAAGCTGGGGATCGTCAGCGAGTTGCCGGCGACGATGGTGTATTTTCTCAGTCTGGACGAAACGAGATACCAGTTGAGAATGGTGCCGAGCAGCAAGCCGACGGCGATCCATACTTCACCCGTACCGGCGAGATATACCGAGCCGGGAAGTCCCATCAGCAGCCAGCCGCTCATATCGGACGCCTGCGCCGAGAGCGCTGCCGTCCAGCCGCCGAGGTTTCTGCCGCCGAGGAAGTAGTCCTCGTTATTCTTGGTTTTCCGCGAATAGATGACGCCGATGACGATCATCAGCAGCATGTAAAACGCGAAAGCAACCAAGACGATGATGTTGCTTGTAGTCATATTGTTCCTCCTTCTATTTGTGTTATTTGAAACACGCCTGATTATTTTAGCATATTAAAGTGAGAAAATCAAGACGCCTTGCATTATTTTGCGATAATTTGTAAAAATTTTATAAACTCGCCCTATTTTCAAGAATACGGTTGATTTAACTTCTGAAAAGTAATATAATACTACTATCTATAAGTACCATCAAAAAGTATACGAAAAAAGAGGTTTGGCTATGGATTTTGTAAAGAGAACCTGGGCGGAGATTTCGCTGGACGCGATCACCCACAATTTCCGCGAGATCAAGCGCAGGGTAGGCGACAGAAAGCTGTGCTGTGTGATCAAGGCTGACGGCTACGGTCACGGCGCGGTGGAACTCGCGCAGCTTTATGAGGAGTTGGGCGCGGATTTCTTCGCGGTGTCCAATATCGACGAGGGGATCGAGATCCGCAATGCCGGCATCACCCTGCCGATCCTCATTCTCGGCTATACCCCGGTCAGGGACGCGGCGAAGCTCAGCGAATACGACATCAGCCAGGCGGTGTTCTCTCTCGAATACGCCAAGGCGCTGTCACAGGAATGTGAACGTGCGGACTGTTCCTGCAAAATCCACATCAAAGCGGACACCGGCATGAGCCGCATCGGCTTCATGTGTCAGGAATTCCCAAGAGACGATAATTCTATAAAAGAAATATGTGAAGCCTGCGAGCTGCCAAGGCTCGTTCCCGAGGGCATGTTCACCCATTTCTGCGTGTCCGACGAGGGCGACGAGGGCAGGGCGTTCACCGAGCGCCAGTATCGGAACTTCCGTCATGTGCGTGAAGCGCTGGAGGAAGCCGGCAGGCATATCCCGATCTGTCACTGCTCCAACAGCGGCGCGATCGAGGATTACGAGGACACCTACTGCGACATGGTGCGCGCCGGTATCATCCTTTACGGTCTCGCGCCGTCTCCCAAGCTCAGCGGCAAGCTCGATCTCAAGCCTGCCATGACGCTCAA
>CAMKSB010000131.1 GCA_946415335.1 uncultured Clostridia bacterium | reverse complement strand
CCGGAGATGTTGTGCCATACCGAAAAGAGCGCGCCGGGTACCGTTGCCATGGCGAGATCGGAGAACGCCGTTCCGGCAAGGCTGGTGGCAAGCCCTGAGTTCTGCATGCCGATCTCGATGGACAGCGCCTTGACTTTTTCCGGCGTTAAGCGGAGCAGCTTTCCGAGTCCAAAGCCGCATGCGTAGCCGAGCAGATTGTGCAGCACGACGACTACCATCACCAAAACGCCGCTTGTGTAGATTTTCCCGGCGTTATGCGAGACGACGGTGGCGATGATCAGGCAGATCGCAATGGTGGAGATCATCGGCAGTACCGCGACCGCCTTCTGCGTGATCTTGCCGAAGAAACGGTTGATAACGAAGCCGAGCGCGATCGGAATGATGATCACCTGAATAATGCTCCAAAACATCGACCAAACATCTACCTTGACGGTCGTCTGCAGCAGCAGCCACGTGATCGCGGGTGTGAGCAGGGGCGCCAGCAGGGTGTTCACGCTCGTCATACCGACAGACAGCGCCACGTCGCCTTTTGATAAATAGGTCATCACGTTGCTGGAGGTTCCGCCCGGACAGGTTCCGACAAGCACGACTCCCGCCGTCAGCGCTGGATCAAGCTGAAACAGTTTGCTCAAGCCGAATGCCAGCGCCGGCATGATGATGAACTGCGCTGCGCAGCCGATCAAAATATCCTTTGGGCGTTTGATGATGAGGGCAAAGTCCTTTGGCTTCATGGTGAGACCCATGCCGAACATGACGATCATCAACAGGTAGTTTACCCAAGAGGTGTCTATCCACAGCGACGACTGCGGCACAAACAGGGCAAGCGCCGCTACCGCCAGCACGATCAGCGCCATGTATTTTCCGAAGAATTCACTGATTTTTACGATTACTTTCATACAGTTACCTGCGTTTCATATTCCAGATCTCAGACTAATTGGATTCGATCGCCGTTCCAATGGGGTAAGCGGTCTCGAGTTCCGCGATATATTTCTGAATCTCCGTTGCGTCGCTTACGGTGATCCCTCCGTCAAACGAGCCGCGGTGGATGATCTTGCCGCACTGCTTCACGCGCTCCGGATCTGTCACCTGAAAGCCGGCGACGAACTGCTGCAGCAAGGTGACGTCGGCGACCGTCACATTTCCGTCGCCGTTGACGTCGCCCAAGCGGTACGGCACAAACAGCTTGCTGTACGCGCCGAAGATGGTTCCGTGTTCATTGCCTACGTAGTCAACCGACAATTCCTCCGCCGTCCATGCGGCGGCAACGCCGGTATCGGTGTAAGCCGCGCCGTCGCGCGACAGGCAGAGCGTACCCTCCGCGGCGGTAACCAAACAGCCCTGCGCCGCCGGTTCCCTGAGACGCGGCGCGACGCCGAAACTCAATTCGTCGTACATAGGCTTGCCGAGATGACTGAGGTAGAACATTTCTTCCGGCTGATATAAGCGGCTGTATTCGTCATAGGTAACGCCGTTGCAGGCGGTATCGTAAGCGACAGCGAAATAACGCGCGTTGCCGTTTACGTCCGTCTGGGTAGCGTTCGACATGATAATGGAGTTGATCACGTTGGTCTCGCCGTCGGAAACGATCACGCAACGTCCGTCGAACATCAGTTGGTTGTTGGTGATGTTGGAGTCCACCAGCGTCAGCCGGCTGCCGTGGTTCTCCAGAACCGTAGCCGAACGCATGGAAAACGCGAAGGTCGAATTGAGCGCGTCTGCCTTGGCATTGCTTTCGAGGAAAATCGCCGCCGCCTTTGGCGAAACGCACATGTAGAACTGCGTATCCCTGACGCGGACATGACCGCCGACCGCATAGATCGCGCCGCCCGAAACGGTGCTGCTGCAGCCGGTAAAGCGGCAATTATCCGCGTACATGCTGCCGCCCTGTACATAAACGGCGCCGCCGTGCTCGACCTCAGCGTCCTGCGACGGCTCAAGGCAGAGGTTGCGCAATGTCAGGCTCCCGCCTTCCAAAACGCGGAACAAGCCCGAACCGTGTATCAAGAAGCGGTTCACCGGGTCGTTGTGGCAAATCTCAACCTTGCCGCTGATCAGGATCGTTTTGTTGACCGAGACTGTTTTGAGTTCCTTGGCAAAGGTGACGGGCGTGCCTGAAACGCCGGAAAAGGCGACCGCCTCGCGCAGGGAGATCTTGCCGTCGTAGGGGTTGTCGGTATCCTCCGCCGTATCGACGACAGCGGAGCCACGCTCTGTAACTTGCAGTTCTCCCAGGTTCTTCTCGCTGCGGGTGGCAGCGCTCTCATCCTGCGAGGTGATCACCAACCGAAGCGCGACGGAATTCGTCAGCGGCGTATCCCAGCTTTTGAAGCTGATCTTGCCGGTGGTTTCGCCGCTTTTCAGCGTCAGCGCCTGCGGCTGCAGCAGCGTTACCGCACTTCCGTCCGCATAGACCGCTTCGATGGAATAGGCGCCTGAAAAATCCTTGTCATAATTTGACGTCTGATAGCCGATGGTCACGCCGATCTCTTCGCCCTCACTCAGCGATACCGCGCCGTAGTTCACGGGCGACAGCGTTAAATCCTCGGGAGATACCGACACATTCAGCTTGGCGTAGCGGTTCGGCAGTTCGTTCGTATACAGTTCATACTGGATGCCGCCGCTGCTCACGCGCAGTTTGCAGCGGTATTTTTCCGCGCTGCCCTTTGAAAAGCGGACAGTCTTGGGCAGAAAGCCGCCGTCGTAGGTACTCGCGATCTCCGCCTTTTCGTCGCTTCCCCAGCTTCCGTCGCTGTATTGATTTACAAAACAGGTCGCCTCTGTCACGCCGGAAAGAAATGCCGGATCGATGTCGCCGTAGGACAGCGACACGATTTCATCATCATCCGACGGTTTCGATTCGGAAGCAGCCGCAACGGTCATTTTGGATTCGTCATAGGGAGCGTCCGCAACCTTGAAGTCAAAGGAATAGGTGTTGTTGAGATAGAACGCCTCTTTAACGCTTTTGTCGGGATTGATCGTCACCTCGGCGGTGTAATCACCGGCGGCAAGCGTAACGGGATTGAGCCACGAGGTACGTTTGGCATAGGTGACGTTCTTGGTGTTTGAAAAATGCGTATTGGAAACTGTCTCTGCTGCATTAGCCTTGTTGCGGACAGTTACGCGAACGTCTAATGCGTCATACCAGTCGACGTCGCTGTAGTTGTTGGTGTCAACGGTAAAATACACCTCGCCTGATTTGACCAGAGAGGCGCTTGTCGTCTCAGAATAGCGGTAGCTGCTGATCTCCGCGCCCAAGGCGGCAAAGTCGGGATCATGCACCTTGTCCCGCGTCGCGTCGGGATCGGTCTCCTTCGGCAAGTCGTCGCTGTACGGCTTCAACGAAGTGTAACTGTGCATCGCGCCGTTCACCATCGTGTAGACCGTCTCGCCTTCCTTGCCGTAGCGTCCGTATTCGTCGACCGATTCATAAAACTTGTTGACGCACAGCGTATTGGGAGCCAGCCGTCTGTCCTTGCCGAATGTGTTATGATCCTCGTTGTCGGCAAAAATCAAGTCGGTGTAATGCGCGACATCGGTTTCGGGAACGCTCTTGTCCGTGATATATCCCCAAAGGGTGATGGCATGGGCGGTCGTCGTCGATGTGATAATGGAGATACCGACGGCGTTGCCGCTGTTGAGACTGGCTGTCATTCTGCCAAGCGCTTCCGCCATGCTCTTGGCTTTGTCAAAATACTCCGTTGAGACATAATTCTCGGCAGGATAGTCGGGCAGGAATCTGCCGCTGGTTCCGTAGTACTTCGGCAGGGATTTGTCCGGGTGATCGCTTCCCAATGTGCCGTTGAAAAACCACTCGATACCGTTCTGCTCGAAATATCCTTTATCGTTGAAATTCTCGGCAAAGAGATCAAAGAGGTCGTCCTCCGTCTGAAAACCGGCTTTTTTGCCCCAGCCGGTGTAGTGCAGCATATTGGAATCGGAGCCTGCCCAGCAGAGATCATAATCGTAACCCTTCTGCATGATCTTTTCCGCGTCGATAATGCCGGCGTCCTCCACCTCGAAGCTCGTGTCGCCGGTCTGGGCTTCGTTCAGTAAACCCTGAACGACCTTTTCCTGGATCGCGTCGGTGCGTTCGGCAGGCAAACCGGTGAGAAAGCCTTCTTTCGTCGTGCCGGGAATCGAGAAGGTGACAGCGTAGTAGGCGTTGCTCATCTCCCGCTTGGCGCCGTCTGTTCCGAGGGACTCCACATGGACAGCCGGCGTGCCTTTGACGACGATCTCGTATCCGGCGACGTTTTTCAGCGCGTTGTTCTGTTCCGATTCGGCGGTCTGCAGCAATCCGCTGCGCGTGAGTTGATCGCCGTTGTTGAATGTCAGCACGGTGGAAACGCCGTCCATCGGATCAAGCGACACCAAATCTTCTGTTACAGCACCGATCGCCTGAAACGGTGAGAACAGCAGCACGCTGCCGGCGATCGCCGCGGACAGCAGCACTGACGTTATTTTTTTGATGATCATTCCGGTTCCTCCTTGGTTTCTTCTGTTATTTATCATATCAAAAACCGGGGCTGTTTTCAAGCGGTCCGGATAGATATCGCCGGAACGGCTGATCCAAATTCAGTTCAAATAAATCAAAAACGGGGATCTCATCAATATTTCTCCGCAGATCTCTCGTGCCGACATACTCAAAACCCATCTTCTCATATAACCGCCGGGCAGGAACATTTCCCGGAACGAC
>CAMKSB010000130.1 GCA_946415335.1 uncultured Clostridia bacterium | reverse complement strand
CCGGCTGCGTCGCAGCCGCCATACGCTTCGATGCTACCGCCGTTGATCGTGATGATACCGCCGGATTTTTCGTTGCCGCCGCCGATGCCCGCGCCGCCGTCGCTGTACTCGGAACCGCCGCAGCCAATGATAGTACCGTCGTTGAGTGTGATCTTATCGACTCCGCCTTCATCACCGCCGCCGATGCCTGCCGCGTTGATACCGCCGTAACCATATACTTCGCAATTGTCGTTGGTCTCGATCGTTCCGCTGCTGCCGTGATCGCCGCCGCCGACGCCTGCGGCGTTTTTACCGCCGTTTGCCCATACCGTGCAGTTGTCTGTGAAATCGATCGTGCCGCCGCTTCCTCCCTGACCGCCGCCGATGCCTGCGCCGTAATCGCCGCCGTTAGCGTGTATCGTTCCGCTGATGATATTGATCGTGCCGCCGCTATTGGCTTGACCGCCGCCGATACCTGCGCCGTATTTACCGCCTGTGGCAGTCATGATACCGCCGGATATAGTGATGTTTCCGCCTCCACCGTGGTCGCCGCCGCCGATGCCTGCGGCGTCACAGCCGCCCTGCGCTGTAATTTGTTGACAGTTGCTGATGACGATGTTGTCGGCGCCTTTGTCATTGCCGCCGCCGATACCCGCGCCGCCGTCGTAGTTCGCTGAGCCGCCTGTCGCGTTGATGTTGACAGTATCGCCGTTGATGACGATATCGCCGCTGGAGCCGCGGTCGCCGCCGCCGATACCGGCTGCGTTTTCGCCGCCTGTAGCGATAACACTACCGCCGTAGATGCTGATGTTTCCGCCGTTGCCTGACTCACCGCCGCCGATTCCTGCCGCTTGATTGCCGCCCATAGCGGTAACAGTACCGCCGTAAATGACGGTAGTGCCGCCGTTGCCGCCGATGTTCTTTTCTTTGTCGCCGCCGCCGATACCCGCGCCGAGATTGGCGCCGTAAGCCTCAACGGAACCACCGTAGATCGTGACATTGCCGCCGTTGCCCCCGTCGCCGCCGCCGATACCTGCGCCGTCGGTGCCTGCTGTTATAGCGTCAGCTATGACAGTACCACCGTAAATATTGATCGTACCGCAGTCGTCCGTTTGGTCATTCGCTCCGATTGCCGCGTTGTCGTTTATATCGACGATCGCTGTCAGTTTGCCTGAGTCGTTTGCCTGACCGTAGATATTCAGCGTACTGCCCTCAGGAACATGAATGCCGTCTTCAAAGGTCACGGTATGCCCGTCGCAAATAACGAGGTTGACATTTCCGACTACGTTGATCCTTTCGTTGATCGTGACGTTCTGTGACACAAGATACCAGTCCGAGGGCGTTCCGTCACAGACGCCGTACAAGAGATCAGGGGATTCCCACCGCTCCCATATCATTTTCAGTTCGGAATAAGGCCCCGTGTGGGTTCTTTCCTCTTTGATCACCCGTTTCTCGACCGGATCCCAGCTTCTGTAGATATAGGTGAAGTCATTGCTGAATTGACCGTAGTTATCCAAGTATGCCTTCGCGCTGAAAATGGACTGCGCCGGTAACAGCGTAACGATCATCAGTATCGCCAGAACTGTTGCTGCGGTTTTTTTCCATAGCTTTCTTTTCATTTCGTTTTCTCCTTTTGCGTATTGACCGGTGCGCCTTGCCGGTCATCTCGGCTCGGGCGTATCGTTCACGGCGAACGCCGTTGATTCTTCAGAATAAATAATTATCCATAATAATCATACTACTATTCGATCATTTTTTCAATATGGTACTCTTTTTTTCAGTATTGTTTTTTGTTAAATCTTGTAGGGTTCGGTCTTGTTTCTGCCCCCTAATAGGGGGAATGAGGGGGTCTGGGCAAAGCCGTACCCGAACCGGGATTGTTCGCAACCTTTCCTTAACTCTGTAGTGACAGGGCTTGTCCCTGTCATCGGGCAGAATCTCTCGCAAACCTATCCTCCAAGACTAACTTTCCTATACGAAAAACGCTCACGGAACAGGCTGTTTTTCTGCGGTCGTGCTAAAATTGCAGGAATTTCCGATATAGTGTAGATATTTTTTTCAGAATATGCTATAATAACTTTGTATATGATAAAATATTGGGACGTGATCAGTTGATAAAAGTAGGAATGCGTTCCCTTGCGACCTCTGTCAAGGCGCAGGGAGTAGGCAGCGCGTATGCGGAGTTGATCGGTCTGCTCGAAAAGTACGGCAGCGATGAAATAACCTTCACGCATCACGGCTTACGTGATTGCGACGTCCTTCACTGTCACACGTTGGACCCTGTCAGCTTCTTTTGCCTGAAACGATCGAAGATCCCGACCGTCGCGTCGGTACACTTCATGCCCGAGACCATGGAAGGCTCCCTGCATTATCCAAAGCCGTTCCAAAAGCTGTTCAACGCTTACATGCTCTCGTTCTACCGCAGCGCCGACCACCTGCATATCGTGCATCCGGACACGGCGGAGCTGCTGGTGAAATACGGCGTCGAAAGGGACAGGATCTTCTGGATTCCGAACGTCGTAGCGGCTGACGGATTTGTTCAGACAAGCGACAAGCAGCGCGAAGAGCTGCGCAAAAAGCACGGCTTTGCGCCGGACGATTTCGTCGTGCTGGGCTCCGGACAGCTGCAGAGCAGAAAGGGCGTCCTCGACTTTGCCGCCTGCGCCGAAAAGCTGCCTGACGTCAAGTTTGTGTGGGCGGGGGGCTTTTCGTTCGGTGCGCTCACCGACGGTCACAAGGAACTGAAAGAACTCGTCAAAGCGCCGCCGAAGAACCTGCTGTTCACCGATATCATTCCGCGCGAGGAGGTCTATGAGCTGCTCATCGCCGCCGACCTGTTCTTCCTGCCGTCCTTCCACGAGCAGTTCAGCATGTCGGTGCTGGAGGCAGCCGCTTCCGGAACGCCGATTTTGCTCCGCGATCTGCCGCCGTACAGAACGGTGTACGGAGACCGCTATCTCTGCTCAGACAGCGTAGAGGGCTTTGTCGGGCATATCCGCAGGCTGCAGAGCGACAGCTGCTACTGTCAGCGCATGGCGGAGAAATCGGCGGAACTCTACGAGACGTACAGCGAGCCCAAGATATATGAAAAATGGAAGGAAGCGTACACGAGCGCCGCAAAGAAGAAATAAGACATTACCGCATATGCGCTGAAAAATTCGCCGGTCCGGCAGACCGTTGTTTTTCGGCAAAACGCTGTACCGGCAACGGTACAGAAGGTTGACTGAAAGAAAACAGAGAAATAAGTGCTTATGAAAATACTAATTTGCTCAGATACATATTTTAATCAGACCAACGGCGTGGTGACCGTTTTGCATACGCTTGTCACCAGCCTGCGGGAGCTCGGTCATGACGTGAGAGTGCTCTCGCCGTCCGACACCAGAAAATCCTTCAAAAAAGGCGACGACTACTTTTTGCGTTCGCTGCCTGCCCTGTATTATCCCAAGGAACGCCTCTGCTTTACGCGGAAGGATCCGCTGATCGACGAGCTGAAAAGCTGGAAGCCCGACCTGATCCACTCTCACACCGAAGGACTGATCAGCAGGCTGGCGATCAGCCTCTCCTCCAAGCTGCAGATACCGCTGGTGATCACCACGCACACCGACTTTGCGAAATACATTTTCGGGCGTTTTTATGACAGTCCGCCTGTCCGCGTGATCGGAAAGGTATTCGGCAAGGTGTGCTATACGCATGCCGACGCGATCATCGTGCCGACGAAAAAGTCCTGCCGCTTTATGTGGCTGCGGTCGTATTTGGATCGCGTCACGGTCATTCCCAACGGCATCAGTCTGGAAACCTTCCAGCGCGAGCTGTCGCCGGACGAAAAAGCCGAGCTGTTCGAGCAGTACGAGATCCCGGACGACCGCTTCACCCTGGTGTCGATCACGCGCGTGAGCAAGGAAAAGAACATCATGGAGATCCTGCACTATTTCCACTCTCTCCTGAGCGTCGATCCGGAAGTCCAGCTCGTGATCGTCGGCGACGGTCCCGACAGAAAACGGCTGCAAAAATACTGCGAGAGTTCCGGCATCTCGGAACACGTCTACTTCACCGGCATCATCGCGCCGGACGACGTCTACCGCTATTACAAGATGGGCGACGTGTTCGTCTCGGCGTCGACCTTTGAAACCCAAGGAATGACCTATATCGAGGCGATGGCTTGCGGTCTGCCGCAGGTCTGCCGCAAGGACGAGTGTCTGATCGACGTGATCGACAACGGCGAAAACGGCTTTGTCTACGAGACCGAGCCGGAATTCACCGACGCGGTGTCCAAGCTCCTGCTCGACAGCGAGCTGAGGGAGGACATGAGCTCCAAAGCCCTCGAAAAAGCGGAATCCTTCAGCGGCACGCGCTTCGCCGAGCGCACGGTCGAGCTGTACCAAAAGGTACTCCAAAAACATAACTGCGAAACCAGACAGTAAATTTCACGGCAGAGAGGTTAGCTCTCTGCCGTTGTTGTTTGGTGAAAAAGTTACTTTTGTCTTTCTATATGGAAGCCTTCCCCCGAGGGGAAGGTGTCGCGGCACCAAAATAAACGTTGTTTTAATTGATAATGATGGGGTGCCGTGACGGATGGGGCGTGCGAACCTGTCCGAACGCTGATTGTCAGATAATCCGGTCGTGTTTTCCGTTACATCTTGTCAAGCTGTGTGTTTTTGATAGTATCATTGTCTTGTGAAAAATTCATTTGGACTTTTTCTACAGTCAGACGGCAGAGAGCAAACCTCTCTGCCGTTGT
>CAMKSB010000129.1 GCA_946415335.1 uncultured Clostridia bacterium | reverse complement strand
GGTCTGCGTTTTGCCGGCTGAGAAGGTCTCTCGCCGCGGCTGCGAACCTGTACCAGTCCGTTATCATCGCGCTGACGCTGCTGCGCACGCTGCTGAGCCGCTCTTTCACGGGCGCGTCTGCGGCGCTCCTCCTCGGCCTTCTTGCGCTTTTTCTTCGCGCGGCTGCGCTTGATCTCGCGCTTGAGGTTGGTGATGAAATAACCGCAATGGGTGAAGAAGCTGCCGATCCCGGCGCCGATCTTCTTGAGCACGCCGACGAATCCGTTGCCCTTCTTCTTAGGCTTTGGCGCTTCGCGCTCGACCTCGCTGGCACGGCGCTCCACCTCGCCGATCACGTCGTATTCCTCCGCCTCGTCGATGTCGCGGCTGCTGATCACGCCGACGGTCTTGCGCGGCGCTTCATCAAAGAAATCGTTGCTGTTGCGGAAACGCGCTCCCTTTGCCTTTTCGCGGACGAGATCCTCATCGTTCATGTATTCTTCCAGCTCGTCCGGTTCACCGTCTTCGCTGTCGTCCTCATCTTCGGAAGCGTCCTCTTCTTCGGAAACTGCTTCTTCCGGCTCAGACTCTTTTTCCGTTTCTTCGGTCGCCTCCTGTACAGGCTCCTCTGCGGTTTCCTGTTCGGGTTCTTCCGCCGATTCCTGTACAGGTACCTCTGTGACTTCTTCGGCTGCGTCCTCAGCAGGTTCTTCCTCTGAGACGGGCTCCGCTTCCGGTTCTTCTTCTGCGGTTTCTTCCGCCAAAGGCTCAGCAGAGATCTCTACGGGTTCTTCTGTCAAAGGCTCGACAGAAATTCTTTCTGATTCTTCCTGTGCGGATTCTTCTTCCGCTAATTCGCTCGCTGCTTCCGCGAAAGTCACGCCCGCGAAGAAGTCGTCATCATCTGTAGTGTCTGCCGCCGGAACGCTTTCTACCGGTATCGGCCGGCTTTGAGTCTCCTCCGCTGTAACGTCTTGCTCCCGCGGGGTCTGTTCCGTTACGACCGCTATCGGAACCGGCTTGGGCTCCTGCGGAACGGGTCTGTTGTACACGGTTACCTGCTCGTCGTCCGTTGCCAGCTCTTCCTCGGTTTCCTCCGGAAGAGCTACCGTAAAATCCCCGGAGCCCTCCCCGCCGAGCATGGCGTCTATCTGGGCGTCGGTATACTTGCCGGTCGTCTCCGGTTCCGGCTCTGAAGGAATGGCGACATATTGCGCCGGGTTTTCTTCTCTGACCGGCTCGTGCTCGGTTCTGCCTCTGCCGCGTGAATATTCACCGGCGAGTTCCTCGAGAATGCGCTCGTTCTCGGATTTCGTCTTAGTCTGCTTTTTGCGCTTGCCTGCGCGTCGTGCAATGCAGATGATGACGATCAGCAGGATCAGCAGCACCAGTGCGCACGCGCCGATGATGATATAGAGCTTGTACTGTTCAAAAAACGCGAACTGCCCGAATTTCACGCTGTTGATGATGTTGACAAAGGACTGGTAGTCCGCCTCGGTCACGCTTGCGCCCTCGCGCGTCATCGTGACGATGATGCTTTTGCCGTCGGAGATCGTGTTCGCCTGAAAAGCGTTGTTGCCGTTTGAATACACGTCGAAGGTGAGCCATGTGACCGTCTTGCCCGGCTGATCCACCGTACAGGCGGAATAATCGGGGTTGGCAAGGAAATTACGCGCGATCTCGCCGAGACGCTCGCCGGTCAGCAGATTGAGATTATTCAGTCCCTTGCTTTCCTCGGTTTCCGTCATGGTGACGGTAAGCACCAGAGACGCGGTATTGTTCTTTCCCTGCAGGTAGATGTCTCTGCTCTGGAAATAGGTCATGGTATTGGTGTAATCCGCACCGAACAGAGAAAAATAGGTGTCGTTCTGGTTGGTCTGACGGGTTGCCGCCGTCATATCCTCCGGAAGCGTGATGCTCATGTTGTTAAGCTCCGGGATGGTATAGGTTTTTTCCGCGGCAAAGGCTGTCACGCCGCTGCCGATTGCAACCGCCGCGCAGAGCACGGTTGCGGCTGCCTTCTTCAAAATGCCTTTTATCATTTTCCGATTCCCCCAATAGGTTTTGGTTGCGCGTAATGAATCATTACATACGTTATCATTATAGTATATTTTTTCTTTGCTTGCAAGGGTGAAAAGTCAAGTTTTGCCTTTTTTCTCGGAGAAATTCAAGGAATGAATCTTCTTTTTTCAAGCGGAAGTGACGAAAGCAAAGGGCATGCTCACGCATGCCCTTGATTCTATCTGTATGATCAGCCGATAATATGACCTTTTGCGCGGATGACGTCGATCACCTGATCAACGTACTTTTCGCATTCCTCGTCGGAGCCAGCCTCGACCATAACGCGGATGACCGGTTCAGTGCCGGACTCTCTGAGCAGGATCCTGCCGTTGTCTCCCAGCTCCGCGGCGACCTTCTCGACTTCCTTCTGGACGTCGGGATCGTTCTTTGCGTCGGGCTTGGAGTAAACGCGGACGTTCTTGAGCACCTGCGGATACATTACCATGGGTGCTGCCAGCTCGCTCATGGGCTTCTCCTTGGCAAGCATGACCTCCATCATTTTGAGAGAGGTCAGAATGCCGTCGCCGGTGGTGGCGTACTTCTGGAAAATGATGTGTCCGGATTCCTCGCCGCCGATGCGGTTGCCGGTCTGCACCATGTTCTCATAAACGTACTTGTCGCCGACGCTGGTCTTGTCGTACTCAATGCCGACCTTGTCGAGCGCCTTGAAAAGACCGAAGTTGCTCATGATGGTCGCGACGACCTTGTTGTTGTACAGCTTGCCTCTCTCCTTCATGTAGCAGCCGTAGATGTAGATGATGTGGTCGCCGGTGACGACGTTGCCCTTTTCATCTACTGCCAGACAGCGGTCGGCGTCGCCGTCATAGGCAAAGCCGACGTCGAGCCCGTTATCGACAACAAACTTCTGGAGATGCTCGATATGGGTAGAACCGCAGTCGGTGTTGATATTGTAGCCGTCGGGAGCGTCGTTCATGACATAAGTTTTGGCGCCCAGCGCGTCAAATACACCCTTGGCGATCTGCCATGCTGCGCCGTTGGCAACGTCCAGACCGACCTTTATGCCCTTAAAGCTGTATTTGCTCATGGAAATGAGATAGCCGATATAGCGGTTTCTGCCGGCAACATAGTCGACGGTTCTGCCGATCTGATCTCTCTCGGCAACCGGGATCTCGAGCTTGTCGTCGATATATTCCTCGACCTTGAGAAGTGTCTCCTCCTCCATCTTCTCGCCCTTGCTGTTGATCAGCTTGATGCCGTTGTCGTAGTAGGGGTTGTGAGAAGCGGAAATCATGATGCCGCAGTCGAAATCGTCGATACGGGTGATATACGCCACCGAAGGAGTGGTGGTAACGTGCATGATGTATGCGTCAGCGCCGCTTGCCATCAGACCGGTACACAGCGCGTACTCAAACATATAGGAAGAACGGCGGGTGTCCTTGCCGATCACGACCTTTGCTTTTTTGCCCATGTTGGCGCCAAAGTACCAACCGAGAAAACGTCCGATTTTTACCGCGTGCTCAAAGGTGAGGTTCTTGTTCGCCTCTCCTCTGAAGCCGTCAGTGCCGAAATACTTACCCATCAGTCAGCCTTCCTTTCAATAATAACGCCGCTATTCTTGAAAATGCAGTTCTCGGGAACCACACCGCGGACGCAGGATGTGGGATATACGCTGGCGTGTCTGCCGATCACGGTGCCGGGGTTGCATACTGCGTTGCAGCCAACCTCAACATAGTCGCCGAGCATAGCGCCGAATTTCTTGATACCGGTCTCGATGGACTCGGTGCCGTTGTGAACCACAACGAGCTTCTTGTCGGATTTTACGTTAGAAGTGATAGAGCCCGCGCCCATGTGGGAGAAGTAACCCAGGATGGAGTCGCCGACATAGTTGTAGTGAGGGGTCTGCACGTGGTCAAAGAGAATGACGTTTTTCAACTCAACGGAGTTGCCGACCACGCAGTTCGCGCCGACCAGCGCCGAGCCTCTGATGAAGGCGCCGTGTCTGACCTCGGTCTCGGGACCGATGATGCAGGGTGCGCCCAGATAAGCGGAAGGGAATACCGTGGCGGTCTTGTGTACCCAAACGCCCTCGGCTCTCTGCTCATAGTCGTCGCCCAGTGTGGGGCCGAGCTCCAGGATGAAATCCTTGATGCCCTTGAGTGCTTCCCACGGATAGGTGAACTGTGAGAGATAATCCTTGGCGAGCGTATGGTCAAGATCGTAGAGGTCTTTGATCGTATACATTACAGTCTCTCCTTCTTTTCGATGTCGAGGAAGTATTTGTAGGTGTCAACGGTCAGCTCGCCGCAGGCAGCCTCGTCGCAGGCGATGATAGCGCCGTTGTGCATCTGCAGAGCGGAGCAGGTCCACTTGTGGCTGACGGAGCCTTCAACAGTAGCGGCAAGCGCTCTCGCCTTGTTGTGACCGTTGATGAGAATGAGAACCTCCTTGGAGTCGGTAACGGTGCCGACGCCGACGGAAAGAGCCTGAGCAGGAACCGCCTCGGGATCGTTGCCGAAGAAACGGGAGTTGACGATTCTGGTGTCGGTGGTGAGGTTTCTCACGCCGGTACGGGAAGCAAGGCTGGTAAAGGGCTCGTTGAAAGCGATGTGGCCGTCAACGCCGATACCGCCCATGAAGAGGTCGATGCCGCCGTAGGAAGCGATCTTCTCCTCATATCTTGCGCATTCACCTTCGGGATCGTCGGTCATGCCGTTGAGGATATTGATGTTCTCGGGCTTCAT
>CAMKSB010000128.1 GCA_946415335.1 uncultured Clostridia bacterium | reverse complement strand
TCCAACCGCGACAACCACTTTCTCGCCATGCCGGATGAAAACGTCAAGGCGGATTTGATTTATCTGTGTTCTCCCAACAATCCGACCGGAGCGGCATACAGCGCCGGGCAGTTGAAGGAATGGGTGGCATACGCGCTGAAAAACGACGCGGTGATCCTCTATGACGCGGCTTATGAAGCCTTTATCGCCGACGACAGCCCGCGTTCGATCTTTGCCATCGACGGCGCGAGAGAATGCGCGATCGAGCTGTGCTCGCTCTCCAAGACCGCCGGCTTTACCGGCACGCGCTGCGGCTACACGGTGATCCCCAAGGAGCTCAAACGCGACGGTCACAGTCTGCACGCCCTTTGGTATCGCCGCCAGGCGACCAAGTTCAACGGCGTTTCGTGGCCGGTGCAGTGCGCTGCCGCCGCCGTTTTCAGCGACGAAGGCTTGCTGCAGATCCAAGATAACCTCAACTATTACCGCCGCAACGCCGAGGTGATCTCCTCTGCGCTCGATGAGCTGGGCATCTACTACACCGGCGGCAAGAATTCCCCCTATATCTGGATGCAATGTCCGGGTGGTATGGGAAGCTGGCAATTCTTTGACTACCTCCTGCAAAACGCCGCCGTTGTTGGAACCCCCGGCGAGGGCTTCGGCAACAACGGAAAAGGCTATTTCCGCCTGACATCCTTCGGCTCCTATGAAAAAACAATAGAAGCGGTAGAGAGGATCAAACGACTTCAATTCTAAAAAAGCGGTTCAGAACCATTTGGGTTTTGAACCGCTTTATGCTATACTTGACACAGACGAAAAGCGTGTTGTAAAATAAGTTCAGAAAGGAACATCACCATGAAGTTAAAAACCAGACTGCTGCCGTTCATTCAGAACACGCCCGGACTACTGCTGCTCAATTTGATATCGTCGCTGATTTTGCTGTTGATCAACCAACTGCTTCACGGTCTCTCAGAGGTTTTGCTGGGACTGAGCGGAAGAGTTACCATCAGCAGCGGAGACTTTACATTTTTGTTCACCAGCTGGCAGGGATGGCTGCTGATCATCCTCGGATTGGCGACGGTTTTGCTGTATATCGCCATCGACGTCAATGCGCAGTTTATCTATTGCGAACAGCTTCTCAGCGGAGAAAAACCGTCTCTTCTGCGCAGCTTTGCACAGGGCTTTCTCTCGCTCAAAAAGTATCTCGATCCGCGCGGACTGATCGTGATTCTTTATCTCACGCTTTTGTCTCCGATAATCGGACTGGGATTCTCCGTTTCCCTGACAAGGTCGTTTTATATTCCAAAGTTTATCAACGCTGTCATTGAAAAAAATCCTCTGTATTTCACCGGGCTGATCGTGCTGACGCTGGCGCTGCTCACGTTCGCGGTGATCCATTGTTTTATCCTTCACGGCGCGCTGCTCAGCGGTCAGTCGATGAAGGAATCCGGAACTGCTTCCAGAAAACTTCTCCGTCGCAACTGGAAAAACTTTTTATGGGAAATGTTTCGGTATTTTCTGACAACAGCTGTCATTTCCTTCGTCGGCATGCTGACGCTGTTTGCGATCCCGATTCTTGTCGCCGAGCTGCTGCCCGTGAGCAAAAACGTCTCCTTGTTTATCATCATGTGGTTCAGCCTGCTGAGCGCACTGTTTGTTATTTTGATGTATCTGTTGTGTCCGTCGTATCTTTTGATGAAGACCATTCTTCTCTACAAAAAATACAGCACCGATGAGGAGTGGACATACACCGCCAAAGCGCCGAGGCGCCGCTTTATGATTCCCGTCGTTTCCGGTGTCCTGGTACTGGCGCTGTCTGTCTTTTCCTTGCTGGGCGTCGCCTATGCGGACGATGTGTTTCCGTCGGAGATCACACCGCAGATCGTGGCGCATCGTGCAGGCGGCAAGGAAGCGCCTGAAAACACCGCCAAAGGGCTTGAGGTTTCCGCTTCGCTCAAGGCAGCCGGGGGAGAGATCGATATCCAGCGCACGTCGGACGGCAAATATGTCGTCAATCACGACGACACCTTCCAGAGAGTCGCCGGCGATCCGCGCAAGTCTTACGAAATGACGCTGGAACAGGTCAAGCAGCTGCGCGTAGACGGCGAGCCGGTATCCACGCTGGAGAAAATGTTGGAAGCGTCGCGCGACAAACTGATACTGTTTGTCGAACTCAAAGGCGAGACCGCCGACCGTCAGATGGCGGATGACGCGGTTCGCATCATCAAGGAGATGAATATGGCGGATCAGACCGTCATTATTTCACTGAAATATGATGTGCTGGCGTATGTCGAAGAAAAATACCCCGAAATGGAGACCGGCTATCTGGCATTCTTCTCCTTCGGCAATATCGAGAATACGCCCTTTGATTATCTTGCCTTGGAGGAAGAGATCGCCACTCCCGGCACGATCGACGCAATCCATGACAAGGGAAAAAAGATCATGGTCTGGACGGTCAACAATGAAGACGACATAGAGTCGTTCCTTTTGAGTGACGCCGATATGATCATCACCGACGAAGTCAAAATGTCACTTGCGATGAAAGAAAGGCTGCAAAACAGAGACACCGCTGAGAGGATCATAGATATGATCGTGCAATAATCACCGTTTTTACGGATAAAAAAGGACGTGTATGCCAAAAAGCTTACACGCCCTGTTTTTTTATGACTTTCCCAGAATGATCCCGTCGATTTCCGCGAGATATTTTTGAAGATGTGTCGCGTCGTCGATACCGACCACGCCGTCGCCGTTCGTATCCGCTAAAGCAAGTTGCTTATCCGTAAATGGAACGAGCTCCGCCAAATACTTTTGTATTTCCGTCACGTCGCCGATCGAAATGATTCCGTCGCCGTTGGTATCGCCGATCAGCAGATCGTCTTGCCCTCCGAGGTCAACGACTGTCGAGATCCGCTCGCCGCATATATCGCAGAAAACGCCGCGGCTCTCAGTATCTCCGTTTTCGGTGTGGGTTTTCGGGTGACGGCAGGTTCCGTAAATATTCAGGTATTGACCGCCCGGATGGATGGTATCGGGGATAGTTATGCTTCCGTTTTCGTCTGCTGCAACCTGAACAAGCGCGGTAACGCTTCCGTTGAGCATACCGTGATCGGAATCCTCGACAGCAATCAGGTATTGCGCGTCGGCATATCCGTTGGCGGAGCCCATGCCAACGGGTTCGCCGCCTGTTTTGTCCTTCGTATGTCTTGAACCGTCGGAATTGAGAAATACCGTGCAGTTCATAAACACGGAAGCGTCGTATTCGACGTCGATCATTTTTTGATGATCGTGTTCGGCGGTGATGTTCCACCACTGCCACGGTTCTCCGCAAAAGTCAAGCTCGACATTTTGCGCGCATTCCCGGAAGGCGTCCTTGCACAGGAAGCTGACGCTCGACGGCAGGACAACGCGCTCCAGCTTGGGGCAATCCGCAAATGTCATCCGTTCGATCTGCTTGACGCCCTCTTGCATGACGACCTCGCGCAGTCCGGGACACTCCCGGAACGCGTTTTGACCGATTTTTTTCACAGTGCCCGGAACGGTAACGCTTTGCACGCCGGATCGCTTCAGCGCTTCCTCTCCGATGCAGGTGGCCGACTGTGTGAAATTCACCTTTTTCAGCGCCGGGCAGCTATCGCAGCAGTTGTGTCCGATCACCGGGGTATCGAAGGTGACTTCCTCCAAGTTGTTGAAAAACTGCAGCAAATGCGGCGCGTCGGTCTGCACAACGGCTTTTTTCAGCGGCATGAAGTTTGAAATCGATCTGACGCCGGCAGGGATCGTCAGGCTCTCGATCTGACAGTTATAGAAGCCCTTGATCGTCAGGTTTTTCTTGGGCGGCAAAATCGTCAGCTTGGAAATGGGGCAATTGTCAAAGGCGTCTACATACTCCGCTGTGGAAGGGATCGTCAGCTCCGTAAAGGCGCAGCCGTTGAAACCCTCAATATACTTGACGGACGAGGGTAAATGAAGCGAGGTTTCCTCTGTGCTCCACACCGTCAGCTCCTCCACCGAATCGGGAACGTGGAAGGAATGGCAGTCATTCAAAACGACGACCTTTGTCGGTCCGGAAATATACACATCACCGCTTACATACGCAGAAACCGCATGAAAACCGCTGATATGGTAGGTGCATGTATATCCGTATAAGATTTTGTGATCGTCTAGGTATTTCATTCGTTTATCCCAGTCATAAGGGTACAGTGACTCCGCTTTTTCATAAACCCGTTTGTTGTAATCCTCTACATAGTTCTGTAAGCCGAAACCGTTATAAGATTTGACATTGCCGCTGCCGTTGACATACACATCAATATGCAATCTGTCGGCGCTGAGCACGTATGAATCGGCTTTTTCTCTCTCTTCATAAGTGACGTCCATGCGCTGATAGGGTGTGACAGGCTGCTCCGGAACCGGCTGACTGTTGGGACAATCGTCTTTGCCGAAGCCCAGCTCCGAGGAAACATAAAAGTCGAACAGCTTCTTTTCGTAATCGAGCAGCTTGGCGCTGACGGTGCGCTTGAACCCTTTCCAAAAGCCCGTTTCGATCTCCACGGCGATCTCGACCTTGCCGTTGATCGTGCCGTCAATACACCAGCGGCAACGGTGTTCACAAGCCTTTGTATCGGTGGTCGTCAACACGCGCGTGCCGACGCCCTCGGCGCCGATTTGCAGCGCAACGCCCACTTCCACTACGCCCAAAAGCGCTTCTATGCTCGGCGTCAGCTTGAAGCCGAGGTAGATTTTGCCCTCAAAATCCACCTGCGCGTCAAGCTGCG
>CAMKSB010000127.1 GCA_946415335.1 uncultured Clostridia bacterium | reverse complement strand
TTGGCTTCCAAATAAATTTTGCCGATATATTCGCCGATAATACCGATCGCCAGCAGCTGCAGACCGCCGAGCGCCCAGATGGAGCAGAGCGTACTTGCCCAGCCGCTGACAGCGGCGCCGACAAAGTAGCTGATCAGCGAATAGATGATCATGACAAGGCTGATCAGAAAAATGATCAGACCTGCCCAGGTGATGATGCGGATCGGCTGGATGCTCAGCGAGGTGATACCTTCCCACGCGAGGGCGAGCATCTTTTTGAGTGGATATTTGCTTTCGCCGGCGAGTCTTTCGGAGCGCTCATAGGTCACGATATCATACCTGTAGCCGATCATCGGCACCATACCGCGCAGAAAGATGTTGGTTTCTTTATATAAGGAGAACGCCTCCAGCGCACGTCGGCTCATCAGGCGGAAATCGGCGTGATTGAAGATCACCTTGGCGCCCATGCGGTTGAGGATCTTGTAGAATGCCTCGGCGGTAAAGCGCTTGAAGAAGGTATCGGTCTCTCTCTTGGAACGCACGCCGTACACCACGTCGCAGCCTTCCTCGAATTTGGTGACCATCTCGTCAAAGACCTCGATATCGTCCTGTAAGTCCGCGTCGATCGAGATCACCGCGTCCGCCTTGTCCTTGAGCGTCATCAGACCGCAGAGCAGCGCGTTCTGATGGCCTCTGTTGCGTGTGAGCTTGATCCCTTGGAACACCGGGTTCTCCCCGTGCAGCTCCTCGATGATCTGCCAGGTTCTGTCGCGGGAGCCGTCGTCGATAAAGACGATCCTGCTGTCAAAGGTGATCTTGTGTTCCGTCATCATGGTTTCATATTTGCGCAGGAGCTTCGCGGCGGAATCGCGCAGCACCGCTTCCTCGTTATAGCAGGGGATCGCCAGATATAGCTTTATCATATCATTCTCCGTCGTCATTGGTCAGCAGTCAGCGGCTTCGTAACCGCCGATTACTTGATTATCATAATCCATCTCTTGCGAAATGTCAAGAAAGCAAGGGGGCAGGCGACAAATTTCGTAAAAACTTCCCGTGAAATTTTGAAAATCCTCTTGTCAACCCCGATGGATTGTATTATAATAAAATCAGATTATTACCATGACGGAGGAATAAATATGAGTCAGAAATCAATCGCAGTATTAACCAGCGGCGGCGACGCTCCCGGCATGAACGCGGCGGTACGTGCCGTTGTCCGCACAGGTATCAACCGCGGTATGCGCGTATACGGCATTCACCGCGGCTATAACGGCTTGCTCAAGGAGGACATCGAGGAGATGGATCTCCGCTCTGTTTCAGACATCATCGGCAACGGCGGCACCAAGCTCTACACAGCGCGCTGCAAGGAGTTTGAGCTGGAGGAAAACCAGCTCAAGGCGGCGAAGTATTGTCAGGAAATGGGCATCAACGGCATTGTTGTCGTCGGCGGCGACGGTTCCTTCCGCGGCGCAAGAGCGCTTGCCAAGGCTGCCAAGAAGCTCGGCAGTGATATCCAGTGCATCGGCGTACCCGGCACCATCGACAACGATATCGCCTGCTCGGAGTACACGATCGGCTTTGATACCGCTATGAACACCGCTTTGGAGATGGTCGACCGTATCCGTGATACCGCCCAATCGCATGACCGCTGCTCGATCGTTGAGGTCATGGGCAGACGCTGCGGCGACATCGCCCTGCAGACCGGCATCGCTACCGGCGCGACCGCGATCCTGGTACCCGAGGTCGAGTACGACATTGAACGCGACGTTATCGCGCGTATCATCAATACCCAGAAAACCGGCAAGCAGCACTTCATCATCGTTGTGGCAGAAGGCGTCGGCGGCGTGAGAGACCTCGCCAAGTACATCGAGCACCGTCTGCGCATCGAGGCGAGAGCCACTATTCTCGGTCACGTACAGCGCGGCGGCAGTCCGACACTGCGCGACAGAGTGGTTGCCAGCCAGATGGGCTATAAGGCGGTCGATCTGATCGACAAGGGCATGGGCAACCGCGTGGTCGTCATGCAGAACGGCAAGATCACCGACCTCGATATCGACGAGGCGCTGGAGAAAGAGCGCGTATTCGACAAGGAACTCTACAAGATCGCCATGACGATCTCTATTTGATCAACAAAAGCACGGGCGTGCATGGCACGCCCGTTTTCTCTATTACAATATTTCTGAAAAGGAATTAAAAGCCATGCGTTCAGAGTTGCAAACCTTAACAAACAATTTACAGATCTATTCTGTCCGGCTCATTTCACAGGAGCAGCCGGATTTTCACAGCGACGCGCTTGCCGGCGTCCGAGCCAACTATTTCCGCTCCGGCGGCGAACCCCAGCAGGACAAGACCGAGCTGGAGCTGGACGGCAGGCAGCTCAGACTGCAATACAGTATGCAGGCAGGCAAGGTGCTCTCGTGGAAGATCACGCGTGCGCGTCAGCCCTTCCAGACGGTCAAGCCCGGCGGCGACGGCTATTGCGTGATCACCTACCGGGACGACGGCGTCGTCTATAAGCGCAGTTATTTTGATAACAGCCACCGCTGGCAGCGGACGGACTATTTCCGCCGGGACAACGGAAGCGCTTTTCAGGCGAGCGTATCGCCGATGGTGATCAAGAATGTCACCGTCCTGCGTCTGGAGCGTGTGGACGATTCCGGCGTTCGGACGGTCGAGCTGCTCTATCCGTCCGTGCAGCGCGTCGGCGAATGCGCCGCCCTGCTCTACGGCAGCAACGGTATGCTCTGGTACGACGCTTCCTTTGCGCCGGATCAGGCACAAAACAGGTCGGAAGCGCCCTCCGGCGGCTTCCGGTTCAGTGAATCGGATTTTGACAAACCGTCAGCGCCGCCGCTGGACGTGCAAAACGCCGCCTATCTCTCGGAGGAGGATATCATCGGACAGCCCGAACCAGCAGAGGCGGAGGCGCCTGTCGTCACCGGCGAGCCGAAGCCCTATTCCGCCTACGAAAAAATCCGGAATATCCTGCTGGAAGCGCAAAAGGCGAACAAAAACCTCTTGGGCGAGGTCGCCGCGTATACCGAGGCGACAGCGGAACCGCCGCAGGAGCCTGTCGAAGAACCGACCGAAACCGCCGTTGAAGAACCTCAGACAGAAGAAACCAAGCCGGAATTTGTACCCGGCGAACCGGAGGAAGCGGTGCTGGAGCTGCAAACGCCCGGCGGCACGTATGCCTATTACGGCGAACTCGATGAGCAAAACCGGCGCATCGGCAGAGGAAGAACCGCCGCGCCGGACGGCACGATCGTCTACGACGGCGAATACCGCGACGACAAGCGCAGCGGCTTCGGCGTTTCCTATTACAAGGACGGCAGCCCGAACTACTTCGGAGACTGGCATGACGGCAAGCGCAGCGGCAGGGGAGCCGGTTTCCGTCAGAGCGACGGCACCATGCACGCCGGCAGATGGCTCGACAACGCGCCCGACGGCATCGGCGCGCGGTTTGACAGCGACGGTACTTTCCTCGACGTATGCCGCTATGAAAACGGCACGCGCAACGGCAAGAGCGTCTCCTTCGACGAAAACGGCAATGTGGTGATCAAGGTCTGGGAAAACGGCGAACTGATTTCCGAGCAGACCATCACCGACGGAGAATGATATGGAACAATTCAAAGAAATCATTGAAACGCTGAACACCAGCAAATTTTTTCTCTTTCTGCTGATCCTGATCATCGGCATCGTCGCCGTCAGGATCATCCAGATCTTCCTCAAAAAGCTGATCCTCAAAACCAGGCTCGATCACACTGTCAAGAGCTTCCTCTATTCGCTGATCCGCGTCGTGATGTATTTTATCGTCGTGATCGTGGCGCTGTCCACCGTCGGTGTGGACGTCACTTCCATGGTCACCGCTATGGGCGCGGCGCTGCTGGCGGCTTGCCTGTCGCTGCAGAATACGCTCAGCAACTTTGTCAGCGGCATCATCCTGCTGGTCTCCAAGCCCTTTACCGCCGGCGACCTGATAGAATTTGAAGGCTTCGAGGGCTATGTGGACAATATCCGCATTTTCTACACCTCGATCCACACCTTCGACAATAAGATCGTCAGGATCCCCAATTTCAAGCTGACCTCGAACAACGTCGCCAACTGCTCGGCAGGCGAGAACCGCCGCGTGACGGTCAAGACAACGGTCAGCTACGACGACAACATCACCAAGGTCAAAAGCGTGATCTATGACGTGATCGCCAAGAATGAACTGATCATTCCGGAGCCGGAGTCCAAGGTCTACGTCAGCAACCATCTCGACAGCGGCGTGGAGATCACGATCTTCGTCTGGACAAAGCAGGAGAATTACTATCCGGTGCTGTTCTATATGGAGGAGCACGTCAAGCTCGCCTTTGACGAAAACGGCATCACGATCCCGTATCCGCATGTCGTTGTCAAAAAATAACTGCATAAAATTTTCATAATCGCTCATACTAACGGTGTCGCTTTTGCGGCACCATTTTTTATATAAGGAAGTTTGTGCAATGAAAAAAATCCTGACAATCGCCTGCGCGACCGTCATGGCGGCAGCGGCGCTGACCGGCTGCAACGCGGCAAAGTCCGCCGGTTCCGCCGCGTCGGACGTCGCGTCAGACGTAGCCGGCGGCGCCGGCAGTGCCGTCAGCAACGCCGGTGAAGGCGTTTCCAAGATCGCGGATGACGCCGGCAGCATGATGGAGGACAAGTCGAACGACGGCAAGGTCAGCGACGGCGACGGCATGATCGGCGATGAGGAAAACACGACCGAAGAAGCAACCACCGTCACAGCGGAGGATCAGTAACGGAAT
>CAMKSB010000126.1 GCA_946415335.1 uncultured Clostridia bacterium | reverse complement strand
AAAGGGGGCGTCGGTATGAACGTTATCCACATGAAATATGCGGTTGAGGTCGCGAAAGCCGGTTCGATCAACAAGGCGAGCGAAGTGCTGCACGTGGCGCAGCCGAATCTCAGCCGTTCTATCAAGGAACTGGAAGCGGATCTGGGTATCACGATCTTTTCGCGCACGTCAAAGGGCATGACGCTCACGCCAAAGGGTGAAGAATTTATAGGGTACGCCCAAAATATACTTCGTCAGCTGGATGAAGTCGAAATGATGTATAAGTCGGAACTGCCTGCGAAGCAGACCTTTTCCGTATCGGTGCCCCGTGCAAGCTATATCGCCGACGCGTTCGCCAAGTTTTCGAACTGTATCGGCGAAGGTTCGGCGGAGATCTATTATCAGGAAACCAATTCCAACCGCGCGATCATCAATATATTGGAGCACAATTACAATTTGGGCATCATCCGTTACGCTTCCCATTTTGACAATTATTTCAAGACCTTGCTCGATGAAAAGGGCTTGCAGTACGAATTGGTCGCGGAATTCCGGTATGTGCTCGTGATGAACGCCAAGCATCCGCTGGCGCAAAAGGACGAGATCCGTTATCGGGATCTGGAGCCGTATATACAGATTTCCCATGCCGACCCCTATGTTCCTTCACTGTCTGCGGCAACCGTGCAAAAGGACGAACACACCGTCGACTGTTCCCGCAATATTTACGTGCTTGAGCGCGGCGGTCAATTCCATCTGCTTTCTCAGAATCCGAATACCTTTATGTGGGTCTCTCCGATGCCGGAAGAGGTGATCTCGGGCTTCGGTTTGGTGCAAAGAACCTGTCCCGATAATCAAAAGCTCTACCGCGATGTGATGATACACCGCAAGAATTACCGTCTCAGCAAGCTGGACAAGGCGTTTGTGACGGAACTGTGCAGCTCCAAGCGCCGATATTTCTGAACACAAAAACAAAAGATAAAAGCAGCAGCCTTTTCTCTCGGAATCGGCTGCTGTTTCTTTATTCAAACTATTCGAGATATGGTATATCGATATCTATATTACCGATATACTTTTTTGGTTATTCAAATATACAGATAATACTGTTAGAATATAGATAAGCAAACAGGAGGTGAGACTTTGCAATCCGCAATTTCAAGAGCTACGCTCGGTCGGCTTCCGGCTTATCTGCAATATTTGGAAAATGTAACAAGCGAGCATATTTCGTCAGCGGCAGTCGCCAGAGCGCTTGGCTTGGGAGAAGTCCTGGTGCGCAAGGATCTGAGCCTTGTGTGCGGCAAGGGAAAGCCCAAAACCGGCTATGATACCGAGGCGCTGAGGTCTTCGCTGAAAGCCGCGCTGGGCGTCGATCGTGTAACGCCGGCGGTTTTAGTGGGAGCCGGCAAGCTCGGCACGGCATTGATGGATTACAAAGGCTTTTCTTACTACGGAATGGACATCATCGCTGCATTTGACAAAAACGCGGATAGCAGCCGCGAGGTCTCCGGCAAGCCCGTTTATCCCATGGAGCAGCTGCGGCGGTTTTGTCAGATACACGACGTCAAGATCGGTATCATTACCGTTCCTGCCGACGCGGCGCAATCGGTCTGCGATCAGCTGATCGCAAGCGGAATCGAAGCCGTATGGAACTTTTCACCGGTCAGGCTGAATGTTCCGGACGGCGTCGCCTTACAAAATGAAAACTTAGCCTTATCCTTGGCTCATCTGCACAGTATGCAAATCAATTAACTTAGGAGGAAAAACAATGGGAACAGAAAAGAAGAATTATGAGATCGTTGACGGCGTAGAAAAGCTGGAAGCAGCGCTTGCCAGAGCAAAAGCGGCACAGAAGATCTTTGCCACCTACACGCAGGAGCAGGTAGACGCTATCTTTTTAGCGGCTGCAACCGCGGCGAACCAGGCTCGTATCCCTCTCGCGCAAATGGCGGTTGAGGAGACCGGCATGGGCATCGTAGAGGACAAGGTCATCAAGAACCACTATGCCAGCGAGTACATCTACAATCAGTACCGCGACGTCAAGACCTGCGGCGTGATCGAAGAGGACAAGGCTTACGGCACGAAGAAGATCGCCGAGCCGATCGGCGTAGTAGGCGCGGTCATCCCGACGACCAATCCCACGTCAACCGCCATCTTCAAAGCGTTGATTTGTCTGAAAACCAGAAATGCCATTATCATCAGCCCCCATCCCCGTGCTAAGAACAGCACGATCGCAGCGGCAAAGGTCGTTCTGGAAGCGGCGGTAGCAGCCGGCGCACCGGAGAACATCATTGCGTGGATCGACATTCCCTCGCTGGAAATGACGAATCTGCTCATGCAGGAGGCGGACATCATTCTCGCGACAGGCGGTCCCGGCATGGTCAAGGCGGCTTATTCCAGCGGCAAGCCGGCACTCGGCGTAGGCGCGGGCAATACGCCTGCCATCATTGACGACAGCGCCGACGTTACCTTGGCTGTCAACTCGATCATTCACTCCAAAACCTTCGACAACGGCATGATCTGCGCGTCCGAGCAGTCCACGATCGTCCTCGACAGCATCTACGACGCGGTCAAGCAGGAATTCGCGGCACGCGGCTGTTATTTCCTCAAGGAAGACGAACTCGAGAAGGTTCGCAAAACCATCATCATCAACGGCGCGCTCAACGCGAGGATCGTCGGTCAAAAGGCGGCGAAGATCGCCGAACTCTCCGGCGTCAAGGTTCCTGCCGGCACCAAGATCCTGATCGGCGAAGTGGAATCCGTCGATATCAGCGAGGAATTCGCTCATGAAAAACTCAGCCCCGTTCTCGCCATGTACCGCGCGAAGGACATCCACGACGCCTTCGATAAGGCGGAGCAGCTGATCGCGGACGGCGGCTACGGCCATACATCCTCCATCTATCTGGACGCTGTCAACGAAAAGGCAAAACTCGAAGAATTTGCGGCGCGCATGAAGACCTGCCGTATCTTGGTCAACACCCCGTCTTCTCAGGGCGGTATCGGCGACCTGTATAACTTTAAGCTCACACCCTCGCTCACCCTCGGCTGCGGCTCGTGGGGCGGAAACTCCGTCAGCGAAAACGTGGGCGTAAAGCACTTGATCAATATCAAAACAGTTGCCGAAAGGAGAGAGAATATGCTTTGGTTCAGAGCGCCTGAGAAGGTCTATATCAAGCAGGGCTGCATGCCTGTTGCACTCGATGAATTAAAGAACGTCATGAACAAGAAGCGCGTGTTCCTTGTAACCGACAGCTTCCTTTATAAAAACGGTTATACCAAGCCCATCACCGACAAACTCAACGAAATGGGAATCCAGTACACCGCCTTTGCGGACGTCGAGCCCGATCCCACCCTTTCCTGCGCGATCAAGGGCGCTGAGCAGATGAAGTCCTTTGAACCCGATACCATCATCGCTCTCGGCGGCGGTTCCGCCATGGACGCGGCAAAGATCATGTGGGTGCTCTACGAACATCCCGAAGCAAACTTCATGGATATGGCGATGCGTTTCTCCGATATCCGCAAGAGGATCTACACCTTCCCGAAGATGGGAGAGAAGGCTTACTTCATCGCGATTTCGACCTCTGCCGGCACCGGTTCCGAGGTTACGCCCTTCGCGGTCATCACCGATGAAAAGACCGGCGTGAAATATCCGCTTGCCGACTACGAGCTGCTGCCGAATATGGCGATCATCGACACCGATTTCCACATGACGGCTCCCAAGGGCTTGACAGCCGCTTCCGGTATCGACGCGGTCACCCATGCGCTCGAGGCTTACGCTTCCATGATGGCGACCGATTATACCGACGGTTTGGCGCTCAGAGCCCTCAAGATGATCTTTGAATATCTGCCCAGAGCCTACGACAACGGTCTCAACGATCCCGAAGCCAGAGAGAAGATGGCGAACGCCGCCACCATGGCAGGCATGGCTTTCGCGAACGCCTTCCTCGGCGTATGTCACTCCATGGCGCATAAGCTCGGCGCGTTCCACCATCTGCCTCACGGCGTAGCGAACGCCCTGATGATCGACGAGGTGCTCCGCTTCAACGCCGCGGAGGTTCCGGCAAAGATGGGAACCTTCTCGCAGTACGACCATCCGCACACCCTCGCGCGCTATGCGGAGGTCGCCGATTACCTCGGCGTAGGCGGCAAGAACGACAGCGAAAAGCTCGCCAACCTGATCGAGAAGATCGACGAGCTCAAGGCGAAGGTCGGCATCAAGTCCACCATCAAAGAGTATGTTCCCGACGAGCAGGACTTCCTCGACAGACTGGACGATATGACCGTTCAGGCATTCGACGACCAGTGCACGGGAGCGAATCCCCGTTATCCGCTGATGAGCGAGATCAAGCAGATGTATCTCAACGCCTATTACGGCAAGACCTTCGAGGAGACTGAAACGCCTGACGTCAGACAGATCGGCGGCGAGGTCGACAAGCAGGACTTCAAACAGTCGTTCCGCAGAGCAAAGAACGGCATCCATCAAAATCTGTAAGGGGAGGAACCAACCATGACACTGGATAGAGTAATCGCGGTCAGAACCGCCAAAACCGTCTACCGCGACGGCGACCTTTGCATCAAGGTATTCAACGAAGAATTTTCAAAAGCCGACGTGCTTAACGAAGCGCTGAACCAGGCGCGTATCGAAGAGACCGGACTGAATATCCCCAAGATCCACGAGGTAACGAAGATCGACGGAAAATGGGCGATCGTGTCCGACTTCATCAAAGGAAAGACCTTGCAGCAGCTGATGGACGAAGAGCCCGAGAAGAAGGACGAATATCTGAATATGTTCGTCGATCTGCAGCTCACCGTTCTCAGCAAGACAAGTCCGCTTCTCAACAAGCTCAAGGATAAAATGAATCAAAAAATCAGCATGGCGGAGTTGGACGC
>CAMKSB010000125.1 GCA_946415335.1 uncultured Clostridia bacterium | reverse complement strand
ATTGCAAAGCCGCCAAGGAAAAGGCTGAAAAGCTGGCGGCGGCACTCAGCGCCAAGCGCCATACCGTGGCAAAGGACTTTGCCGCCAAGGTGCAGGCGGAGATGTGCTTTTTGAACATGCCGAACGTCGAGCTGGTCCCGCAGTTCGAGGACGTCGCGCTCTCCCCGAAGGGCATGGACAAAATGGAGCTGCTGATCTCCGCGAACCCCGGCGAAACGCCGCGTCCTGTCGCGAAGATCGCCTCGGGCGGCGAGTTGTCCAGAATGATGCTGGCGATCAAGACCGTTTTAGCCGGCGCCGACACGGTGGACACCCTGATCTTCGACGAGGTCGACACCGGTATCTCCGGTTCCGCCGCCGAGAAGGTCGGACTCAAGCTGCGCGAGGTCTCACGCGGCAGCCAGGTGCTCTGCGTCACCCATCAGGCGCAGATCGCGGCGCTTGCCGACAACCATTATCTCATCAAAAAGCAGGTCGAGCAGGGCAGGACCTTCACCGAGGTCACCCGTCTCGACCATGAGGGCAGGGTATCCGAGCTTGCCCGTATCATCGGCGGCGTGAACATCACCGAAGCCGCCGTCTCACACGCGGAGGATATGCTCCGCCAAAATCACTGACAGAAAGGACGGATCCGGTTTGAAGCTATGGCACATCGCGTCGCTCGACAAGGCGGAGGCTCTGAAAATTCAAAATGAAAACAAACTGCCGCCGATCATCGCGACTTTGCTTCAAATCCGCGGCATCCGAACGCAGGAGGAAGTGCAGGACTTTCTCTACAACGTGTCCGACATCGCCGATCCGCTGGAGATCAGGGACATGGAAAAGGCGGCGGAACGCGTGCGCCGTGCGATCGAGGAAGGCGAGCGTATCTGCGTCTACGGCGATTACGACGCGGACGGCGTGACGTCCACGGCGCTGCTGTATTCCTATCTGGAAGCCGTCGGCGCCGACGTCAGCTACTACATACCGTCGCGCGAGGGCGAGGGCTACGGCATGAATATCGCGGCGGTCGATGCCCTGCATGAACAGGGCGTACAGCTCATCGTCACGGTGGACAACGGCATCGCCGCCAACGCCGAGATCGCGCACGCCAACGCCCTCGGCATCGACACGGTCGTCACCGATCACCACACCCCCGTCGGCGACCTGCCCGAAGCGGTGGCGGTGGTGGACTTGCACCGCAGCGACTGTCCGAGCCGTTTCAAGAACCTCTCCGGCGTAGGCGTCGCCTTCAAGCTCGTCATGGCGCTGGAGGGCGAGTATTGCGACGTCGACACCCTGCTTGACAATTACGCCGATCTGCTCAGTCTGGGCACCATCGGCGATATCGTAGAACTGCGCGGCGAGAACCGCGTCTTTGTCCGGCGCGGACTGGAAAACATCCGCAACGCCGACCGTCCGGGCGTTTCCGCGCTGGTGGAAGCCTCCGGGCTGAACGACAAGCCGCTGACTGCCGGCAGGATCTCCTTTACGCTGGTTCCGCGCATCAACGCGGTCGGCAGACTCGGTTCCTCCGGCAAATCCGTCGGGCTCCTGCTGTGCGAGGACGCAGAGGAAGCCCGTGCCATCGCGCGTGAGATGAGCGACAACAACAACGAGCGCCGCGAGATCGAAACCGGCATCGTCGACAGGATCGACGAGGAGATCCGCCAAAATCCATCCCTTGTCCGCGACAGGGTGGTGGTGATCGACGGCGAAGGCTGGCACCAAGGCGTGATCGGCATCGTCGCTTCCCGCGTCAAGGACGCGTTCGGAAAGCCGGCGATCATTCTGACGCGCGACGGTGAGAACGCCAAGGGCTCCGGCAGGAGCGTCGAGGGCTTTCCCCTGATCGACGCGATCAGCGCTTGTTCCGATCTGCTCACGCATTTCGGCGGCCATCCGATGGCGGCAGGCTTGTCGCTGAAAGCCGAAAACATCGAATTATTCCGTAAAAGAATTAACGAATACGCCGCCGGCTTCCGTTCGATGCCCTACGACCGTCTGGACATCGACTGCAAGCTCAACCCGGCATATATCACGCCGGACAACGTGGCGTCGCTCTCCGGGCTGCAGCCCTACGGCGCCGGCAATCCTACGCCGGTGTTCGGCTTCTACGGAATGAAAATACAGAATATTATTCCTTTATCGAACAATAAACATCTCAGACTCGTCATGTCGCGCAACAATACGCCCCTGACGGTCATGCAGTTTTTTACCTCAACCGAGGAATTCCCCTTCATCAAGGGAGACGTGGTCGACGTCGCCGCGACGCTGGAGCTGACCGAGTACAACGGCAACCGCAGCGTGACGGTGATCGCCAAGGAAATCAAGGCGAGCGACGACGAAAGCGAGCACATCCTCAACGCCAACCGCGCGTTTGAGGAGTGGATGTGCGGCAGACCGCTGAGCAAGTCCGTTCTGACGAGACTGCTGCCGCGCAGAGAGGATTTCGCGGTGTTGTACCGTTTTCTGCGCGCAAACGGCGGCTATGCGCTGCCGCCTGAAACGCTGCCTCACAAGCTGGGCGGCAAGATCAACTACGGAAGGATCCGCGTCATCATCGAAGCCATGCGCGAGCTGGGACTGGTGTCTGTCAGCGAGGGCATGAACCGCTTCGAACTGACGCTTTGTGAGGTTCACGGCAAGGTAAGCCTTGACGAGGCGCCCATCATCAAAGGACTAAAGGAGGCGATACAATGAGCAAATATGAAAACATCGCTCATTATCAGGATTTCTCAGAACTAGAACACATTCTCGATTCCACCGGCAACCCGTGTGACAGAAACAAGATCCGACTCGCCTATTCCTTTGCGGAGCTGCATCACGGCGACCAGCGGCGCGTTTCGGGCATTCCGTATATCCTTCACCCGACGTCCGTGGCGTGTATCGTCGCGGAGCTGGGCATGGACACGGACACCATCTGCGGCGCGCTGCTGCACGATACGGTCGAGGACACCGGCGTATCGCTCGAACAGGTACACAAGCGTTTCGGTCCCGACGTCGCCAAGCTGATCGACGGCGTGACCAAGATCTCCAAGATCCCCTATTCCTCGCGCGAGGAACAGCAGGCGGAGAACATCCGCAAAATGCTCATCGCCATGGCGGACGACATCCGCGTGATCATCATCAAGCTGGCTGACCGCCTGCACAACATGCGTACTATGGATTGTATGCCGGAGCAGAAGCGCCGCGACAAATCGCTGGAAAATATGCAGGTGTTCGCGCCGATCGCGCACCGCCTCGGTATCAAAGCCATCAAGGATGAGCTCGAGGACCGCTCGCTGCAGTACCTCGACCCGATCGGCTACAAGGAGATCGAGGACGCGCTGCTGCTCAACGAAGAGGGCAGAGACCGCTTTATCGAGAGCATCAAAGCCCAGATCACCGAAAAAACCAAGGACACCATCCCCAATATCTATATCAGCGGCAGAGTCAAGAGCATCAACAGCATCTACCGCAAGACCTTCATGCGCAACCAGACGATCGACCAGATCTTCGACGTGTTCGCCGTCCGCGTGATCGTCGACACCGTACCCGACTGCTACAACGTGCTCGGTGTGGTACACGATATCTTCAAGCCGATCCCCAACCGCTTCAAGGACTATATCTCCATGCCGAAGCCGAACATGTACCAGAGCCTGCACACCACCGTGCTCGACAACAACGCCATTCCTTTTGAGGTGCAGATACGCACATGGGAAATGCACTACACGGCGGAATACGGAATCGCGGCGCACTGGAAATACAAGCTCGGCATGGGCGCCGAGGGCAAGAACGAGGAGGATAAGCTCAATCAGAATATCGAGCGCGTCAAGAAGATGATCCTCGATCAGCTCGAGACCGAGGACGCCACCGACATCGCCCGTAATATCCGCAACGACTTTGAAGAAAACGACGTTTACGTCTTTACCCCCAAGGGCGACGTCATGAGCCTTCCGAGAGGCTCCACACCGATCGACCTCGCCTATCTGATACACACCCAGGTCGGCCACCGCATGGTGGGCGCCAAGGTCAACAACCGCATCGTCCCGATCGACTACGTGCTGCGAACCGGCGACATCTGCGAGATCCTCACCCAGAAGGAAGAACATCCCAACCGCGCGTGGATCGACATCTGCAAGACCGCCTCGGCGAAATCCAAGATCCGCCAATGGTTCAAGCGCGAGAAGCGCGACGAAAACATCGTGGAAGGCAAGGCGATGGTGGAGCGCGAGTTCCGCCGTCAGGGCATGAATCTCAATGAGGACGAGATGGCGGAGTTCTTGCGCAACGTCTCCATCAAGCGCCAGTACAACACGCTCGACGATTTCTACGCCGCTGTGGGCTACGGCGGCATCCAGCTGTGGAAGATCATGCCGCGGCTCAAGGAGGAATACCAAAAGACCTACGCCCAGGATATCGAGAACATCACCGTTCCGGCAGCGCCGGTTCGCCGCACCAAGGCGAGCTCCGGCGTGGTGATCGAGGGCAACGACGACGTGCTCGTCAAGTTCTCCAACTGCTGCAATCCGCTTCCGGGCGACGACATCATCGGCTATATCACGCGCGGCTACGGCGTGTCGATACACAAGCGCAGCTGCACCAATGTTCCCAGGGACATCACCGCCTGCGAGGAGCCGGAGCGCTGGGTCAACTGCTACTGGGAGGACAAGGTCGGCGACGCCTTCCGTTCCACTTTACAAATCACCGCGGCAGACCGCACCGGACTGCTGGCGGACGTCACGATCAAGCTCTCCAACATGCACATCAACATCCACACCCTCAATTCCCGCGAGCTCAAGGACGGCAGGGCGGTCGTCACCGTCACGATCGACGTCATGGGCAGGAACCACCTGCGCGGCGTGATCTCCAAGCTGTCCGACATCAACGGCATCGAGGAGGTCAAACGGCTGTAA
>CAMKSB010000124.1 GCA_946415335.1 uncultured Clostridia bacterium | reverse complement strand
GCATGGCGCAGGCGTGGCTGGTCGCGACGGCGCTGGCAAAATGCCCGGAACAAACCCTGCGCTATTACCGGCACAATTCCCTGCCGGACGAAACGCACAACCGGGCGATCCAAAAGGCGATCGAGAGCCGCCGGGTCGGCGACGAGACGAAAAAAATGCTTCGGACGCTCAAACGCTCTTGACAAATGCCGAAAGCGGCATATAATATTAATGAAGGTTGTCTTCGGGGCGGAGTGAAATTCTCCACCGGTGGTTATAGTCCACGAACAAGCGATCGCTTGCCGAGCCTGTGAAATCCAGGCACCGACGGTTATAGTCCGGATGTGAGAAGATGCGATGAATGCTGAGAGTTTCAGCCATTTTTGCATGTGTTCCCGACGCAGACGCGCCGGGATTTCTTTATGTTAGACGACCTAATCAAATTTTTTAGGAGTGGTCTTATGACAACAACAGCCGCAAAACAAAAAAGCCTCACCACCAAGCTCGCCGTGACGGGTATGCTGACAGCGCTCGCCATCGTGCTGCAGTACATCGAATTCCCGGTGCCGATGCTGGTGCCGCCCTTCCTCAAAATGGACTTTTCCGACCTGCCGGAGCTGATCGCCGCCTTTGTGATCGGTCCCGTCTGGGGCGTGGCGGTGTGCTTCCTCAAAAACCTGATCCACATTCCCTTCGGTTCCACCGGCGGCGTAGGGGAGCTGTCCAATTTCCTGCTGGGCGCGGTGTTCGCCCTGACAGCCGGACTGATCTATCAGCGCAACAAAACCAAGAAAACCGCGCTGCTCGCCTGCGGTCTCGGCTCGCTGGCGATGGCGGTGTTCAGCTTCCCGATCAACTACTTCATCGTCTATCCGGTCTATTCCAACCTCTGGTTCGGCGGCAACATGGGATTGATCGTCGACATGTACAAGCTGATCCTCCCGTTCTCCGACAGCCTTGAAAAATGCCTGGTGATCTTCAACGTGCCGTTCACGCTCGTCAAGGCGATCATCGTCTCAATCATCGCCATGCTCATCTACAAGCCGCTGTCCAGACTCGTCACCCGGATGGACGCGTCCTTCACCAAGAAGAAAGATAAGGCTTGACAACCAACTAAATCGTGCTATAATAAAGGCAACACCGCACAATTCAAGGCGTGCGGTATTGCCTAAAATCAAAAACAGAGTAGAGACCGATGCGTCAAGTGTTTCGCGAACGGGGAGTTGTCGCGGAAACGAAAGGGAAACCTGCGGTATCGTTCTCGCATCCCGCTGAATGGATATTTTGCGCAAAGAAAGCGGGCAGTGCTGTACTGTCCGCTTTTTGAATTGGGGGTAAATTATGGGGAACTATCTGAAAAAATTCCCGGCTTCGCTCCGGGAGCTGAAAAACGTCCGCGCTCTGGCGGCGATCGCCATGCTGCTCGCGCTGAGAGTGGTGCTCGGCATGTTCGCCAACGCCACGCTTCCGATGTTCGGCAACACCGTCAAGCTCAGCGCCGCGTTCATTCCGATCGCGGTCGGCGGCGCTATGTTCGGCCCCGTTCCGGCGGCATTGATCGGCGCGCTGGGAGACGTGATCTCCTTTGTGATCGCGCCGACGGGCGGCGGCTATTTTCCGGGCTTCACCATCAGCGGACTGCTCACCGGTCTGGTCTACGGCTTTGCGCTCTATCACGAAAAGCTGCGCCTGCCGCGCATCGCCATCGCGTGGGCTGTCAACACGCTGATAGTCGAGACCTTCCTCGCCGCCCTGTGGCTGTGGATCCTCTACGCGCAGCAGCCGGACTACGGCTTCTATCTCACCGCGCGGCTGATCAGTCAGGCGGTCAAGTGCGCGCCGGAGATCCTCGTGCTCTTCGCGCTGAGCAAGCCGGTCGAACGGCTTGCAGCCGCACTCAACCGCAAAAAGTGAGCCATTCATCACGCCTTGTTTTGTCACAACCTGTAGGGGAGCCCCTCGTGGGCTCCCGGCTTGCGTTTGGCGTTTGTATATGAAAGTTAGTAAGAGAGGAAAGGTATGACACAAATCGTAGGGGCGTGCATTGCACGCCCGGCAAACCGTGCTAACCGATTATACCGATTTATTATCGCAAAAGACATGCTTCCTGTCTCGGGCGACCAATGGTCGCCCCTACGGATAGGTTTTATATTGAAGTATAGACAAACTGAAAGGGCGTGCAAACTGCACGCCCTTTGTACTTTGGTTTATTTTGCGAAATCCGACGCGCGGCTTTCGCGGATGATATTGACCTTGATCTGTCCGGGATAATCCATCTCGTCCTCGATCTTCTTGCAGATCTCTCTGGCGAGCGGAACCATCTTCTCGTCCTTGACGACCTCCGGCTTGACCATGACTCTGACCTCGCGGCCTGCCTGGATCGCGAAGCTTCTCTCTACGCCGTTGAAGGAAGAGGCGATCTCCTCGAGCTTCTGCAGGCGCTTGATGTAGTTTTCGACATTCTCGCGTCTCGCGCCGGGTCTTGCCGCGGAGAGCGCGTCCGCCGCCTGTACCAGACAGGCAACGATGGTTTTGGCTTCCACATCGCCGTGATGCGCGTGGATGGCGTGGATGACCGCGTCGCTTTCCTTGTACTTTCTGGCAAGGTCGACGCCGATCTGGATGTGGGTGCCCTCGACCTCGTGGTCGATGGACTTGCCGATATCGTGCAGTAAGCCGGCTCTCTTGGCGAGCGTCGGGTCAAGTCCCAGCTCGCTTGCCATCATTCCGGCGAGATGTGCTACTTCAATGGAGTGGTTGAGCACGTTTTGACCATAGCTGGTGCGGTAACGCAGTCTGCCGAGCAGCTTGACGAGCTCCGGATGCACGTTGTGCAGTCCCAGCTCCAGCACGGCGCGTTCGCCTGTGCGCTTGATGGTCGCGTCAACCTCGCGCCTTGCCTTTTCGATGGTCTCCTCGATTCTGGCGGGATGGATACGTCCGTCAGAAATCAGGCGCTCCAGCGCGATTCTGGCGACCTCACGTCTGACCGGCTCAAAGCAGGACAGCGTGATCGCCTCGGGTGTGTCGTCGATGATCAGATCGACGCCGGTGAGCGTTTCGATCGCTCTGATGTTTCTGCCCTCGCGGCCGATGATTCTTCCCTTCATCTCGTCGTTGGGCAGGGGTACAACGGAAATCGTTGCTTCAGCAACCTGCTCTGCAGCAAGCCGCTGGATGGAAAGTGAAATAATGTTTCTTGCCTTTTCGTCGGATTCTTCCTTGAGCTGTTCCTGGTATTCCATGATCTTGACGGACTTTTCGTGCGACAGCTCGTCTTCCAACTGGGAAAGTAAGTAACTTTTTGCCTGCTCGGCGGTGAAGCCCGAAATCTTTTCGAGCATTTCGAACTGACTCTTCTTGATGGTTTCGATCTCATCAAGCTTTGCGTCAGCTTCCTTGAGTTTTTTGTTGACGCGCTCTTCCTTTTTCTCGACGTTGTCGAGCTTGCGGTCGAGGGTCTCCTCCTTCTGCTGGATACGGCGCTCCTGGCGCTGGACTTCCTTGCGGCGGTCTGCGATCTCCTTTTCGCTCTCGTTGCGGAAGCGATGGACTTCATCCTTGCCTTCCAGGACGTACTCCTTCTTCTTCGCTTCGGCAGTCTTGATTGCGTCCGCGACGATGCGCTTGGCTTCCGCCTCAGCGCTGCCGATTTCCTGCTCGGCGGTCTTTTTGCGGATATTGATACCCATAAACACGCCGACAGCGCCGCCGATCAGCAATGCCGCGATACCGATAATGATCGCGACAATGAGTGGCAAATTCATTTCCCTGACACCTCCTTGTTAAAAATTCTTCAATCGTTTCTCATTCAATCAAAAAACCTTTAAAGGTGCCGTTCTCAAGATATTCAATTTTAATGTAACGCAAATATTTTTTACAGCCCGAAGGCTCGATAACAAAATTCAGTTATTCAAAATAAAAAATATCTATCATAAACGGCTCTCTAAAGAGTCTGATTAATGTATCCGGAGCGTCCGGTCTCTCCTGCGGACGTTCCGCGGATTCGCGCGTGGACGAACCCTTTATTCATTTTATAATAAATTAGCGGTATTGTCAAGACGGAAATGAACAAAACGCAGAAATTTAGGCACATATCTGCCGCTGTCCTGTGCATAATGCAAGATTGGACAAAAATCAACACGAAAAAATATCAGTGCTTGGAATTTTTTTCAAAAATAGGCGTTAATTTTTTGACAAACTATTGAATAAATAAAAAAAATGTAATATAATAGAGATATCTTATTTTAGGAGGAATTTTATTATGTCCGTAAAAGTTGCAATCAACGGCTTTGGCCGCATTGGTCGTCTGGCGTTCAGACAGATGTTTGACGCTCCCGGCTACGAGATCGTAGCGATCAACGACCTTACCGATCCCAAGATGCTCGCTAACCTGCTCAAGTATGACACCGCTCAGAAGGGCTACTGCGGCACCATCGGCGAGAACCTGCACACCGTAGAGGCAGGCGAAGGCTCCATCATCGTAGACGGCAAGGAAATCACCATCTACGCGAAGCCCAACGCTGCCGAGCTTCCCTGGGGCGAGCTGGGCGTTGACGTTGTTCTCGAGTGCACCGGTTTCTACTGCTCCAAGGCTAAGAGCCAGGCTCACATCGACGCAGGCGCCAAGAAGGTCGTTATCTCTGCTCCCGCCGGCAAGGATCTTCCCACCGTTGTATTCAGCGTAAACGAGGGTATCCTCACTGCTGACGACACCATCATCTCCGCTGCTTCCTGCACCACCAACTGCCTCGCTCCCATGGCTGATACCCTCAACAAGTATGCTCCCATCCAGAGCGGTATCATGAGCACCATCCACGCTTACACCGGCGACCAGATGATCCTCGACGGTCCTCACAGAAAGGGCGACCTCAGAAGAGCAAGAGCAGGCGCTGCCAACA
>CAMKSB010000123.1 GCA_946415335.1 uncultured Clostridia bacterium | reverse complement strand
GCATGGAATCCATGCTCGAAGCCAAGACCGACGAGCAGGTGCAGGCGCTCATCGATCAAAACATGCAGAGCGAGGAAGTACAGGCGCAGATCGCGCAGGCGCTCGCTCAGGCGCAGGGCGGCAGACAATCTCTGCAGGCGCTCAAAGCGCAGCTTGACAGCTATAGCGCGTTCTATTACGGTGTGTATGAATACACCGCCGGCGTGGACAGCGCCAATGCCGGCGCGCAGGAGATCCTCGGCGGTACCTATACGCTGAAATCCGGTTCCGCTCAGCTTACCGACGGCGCAGGACGGCTGAAAGAAGGCACCGGTGCGCTGAGATCCGGCACCGACACCCTCAAAGGCGGTTCCTCACAACTCAGCAGCGGCGCTTCACAGCTTTCCGACGGCGCAAGGGCGCTTGACGAGGGCGCCGGACAACTCAAAGAAGGGCTCGGAACGCTCAAAGAAGGCACCGGCACATTGATCCAGGGCATCCAGCAGCTCTATAACGGCAGCGTTCAGCTTAACGACGGCATGAAGAAATTCAAGACCGAGGGCGCCGACAAGCTGAAATCCGAGTTGAAGGGCAATCTCACCAACACCTACGACCGTTTCAAGGCTATGCGCAAGGCGGCGCAGAATTACACCACCTACAGCGGCAAGACCGACGAAACCAAAGGCAAAGTCAACTTCCTCTTCAAAACAGGGGAGTAAGCAAAAAGGCAGCGCGCGGCGCTGCCTTTTTCAGATGTCTCACATCTTACCACTCTCCCCCTTGATTATTCCTACCGAATGATGTATAATAGAAACATTATGATAAAAAATCAATCCACCGGAGGAGAGTACAATGGCTGAAAATAAAAAAATGGTCGAGGCGATCACCAGCCGCGACGAAGATTTTGCAAAATGGTATACCGATATTGTCAAAAAGGCGGAACTGGTTGACTATTCCGGCGTAAAGGGCTGCATGGTGATCCGCCCCAACGGTTACGCGATCTGGGAGCTCATGCAGGCTGACCTTGACCGCCGCTTCAAGGAGACCGGTCACGAGAACGTCTACATGCCGATGTTCATTCCCGAAAGTCTCCTGCAGCGCGAGAAAGACCACGTTGAGGGCTTTGCGCCCGAATGCGCATGGGTGACGATCGGCGGTCAGGAAAAGCTCAACGAGCGTCTGGCTGTCCGTCCGACCTCGGAGACCTTGTTCTGCGAGCATTACAAGAAGATCATCAATACCTACCGCGACCTGCCCAAGCTTTACAATCAGTGGTGCTCGGTCGTCCGCTGGGAAAAGACCACCCGTCCCTTCCTGCGCACCTCCGAATTTCTCTGGCAGGAAGGTCACACCATGCACGCCACTGCGGAAGAAGCGCAGGAGGAGACCCTGCGTATGCTGAACGTCTACCGTGATTTCTACACCGAGACACTCGCGATCCCGGCGGTCGTCGGTCAAAAGACCGAGAAGGAAAAATTTGCCGGCGCGGAAGCGACCTACACCATTGAGCCGATGATGCACAACGGCGTCGCGCTCCAGGGCGGCACTTCCCATTATTTCGGCGACGGCTTTGCCAAGAGCTTTGGCATCACCTACACCGGCAAGGACAACAAGCTCCATTTCCCGCATCAGACCTCATGGGGCGCTTCCACCCGTATGATCGGCGCGCTGATCATGGTACACAGTGACGACGACGGCTTGGTGCTGCCGCCGAAGGTCGCGCCCATCCAGGTGGTGATCATCCCTGTCGCCCACCATAAGCCCGGCGTGCTCGAAAAGGCTGACGAACTCAAAAAGGAGCTTGCACCCAAGTTCCGCGTCAAACTCGACGATACCGACCATGCCCCCGGCTGGAAGTTTGCCGAGTACGAAATGCGCGGCGTACCTGTCCGCGTTGAGATCGGTCCCAAGGATATCGAGAAAAACCAGTGCGTCGTTGTGCGCCGCGACACCCGTGAAAAGGCGTTCGTGCCGCTCGGCGAACTGACCGAATATATCGAAAAGCTGCTGGTCACCATTCATCAGGATATGTACGACCGCGCGGCTAAGAACACCGCCGACAAGACCTTTGTCGCAAGAACCCATGAGGAGTTCCTCGACATCGCCAAGAACCATCCCGGCTTCATCAAGGCGATGTGGTGCGGCGACAGCGCCTGCGAGGATCAGCTCAAGGACGAGACCGGCGGCGTCAAGAGCCGCTGCATTCCCTTCGAGGAAGAACATCTCGCCGACACCTGCGTCTGCTGCGGCAAGCCGGCAAAGCACATGGTATTCTGGGGAAAGCAGTATTAATCAGTGACTAGTGATAAGTGATAAGTGGTTAGTTGTTCTGATTCAAGCTTTTGATGTTAAGACAGACGTTTCCTTTTATTCACTAGCCACTTGCCACTAACCACTGACCACTAAGAAACAGAGGTGAAACCAAATGCCTATCAAGGTACAAAGTCATCTGCCGGCGATCAAGGTGCTGGAGAGTGAGAATATATTTGTCATGCCCGAGGATGTTGCGCTCAGACAGGATATCCGTCCGCTGAAGATCCTGATCCTCAATCTCATGCCCACCAAGATCACCACCGAGACGCAGCTGCTCCGTCTGCTGGGCAATACGCCGCTTCAAATCGATATTGAACTGCTGCAGATGGCGACGCACAAGTCCAAAAACACCTCGCCGCATCACCTCACCGTCTTTTACAAGACCTTTGAGCAGGTCAAAGACCAGACCTTCGACGGCATGATCATCACCGGCGCGCCGGTAGAGCAGCTGGAATTTGAGGAGGTCGACTACTGGGATGAACTCTGCGAGATCATGGAGTGGTCAAAGCACAACGTCTATTCCACCTTCCACATCTGCTGGGGCGCTCAGGCAGGACTGTATTACCACTACGGTATCAAGAAATATCAGCTTCCCGAAAAGCTCAGCGGCGTGTATGATCACCGCGTGCTCAGTCCGCTGCATCCGCTCATGCGCGGCTTTGACGACACCTTCAAAATCCCGCATTCGCGTTATACCACCGTCCGCGAGAAGGATGTCCGCCGTCAGCTGGGACTGGAGATCCTCGCCGTCAGCGATGAAGCAGGGCCTTCCATCATCAGCAGCAAGACCGGCAGACAGCTTTTCATCACCGGTCACGCGGAGTATGACCGCGAGACGCTGGCGAATGAATATTACCGCGACGTCAACAAGGGCATCCATCCCAAGCTGCCGTATCACTATTTTCCGGACGACGACGCGTCGATCGATCCGCCCTTGGTCTGGCGCAGCAACGCCACGCTGCTCTACACCAACTGGCTGAACTACTTCGTCTATCAGCAGACGCCGTATGATCTGGCGGAACTTTTGAAGAAGTATAAATAATCGCGGCAAAGCCGCATGATTTTAGATTGGAAACGAGGGACACAATATGAAACATCAGAATATGGCGATGCTCTGTGACTTTTACGAGTTCACCATGTCCAACGGTTACTTCAAAAACGGCTTTTACAAACGCACCGTCTATTTTGACGTGTTCTTCCGCTCGGTGCCGGATAACGGCGGCTTTGCAATCGCCGCCGGTCTGGAGCAGTTGATCGACTATATCAAGGAGCTTCGCTTTGAGGACGCGGATATCGACTATCTGCGTTCCAAAGGCATTTTTGACGAGGATTTCCTCGCTTATCTCAAGAATTTCCGCTTTACCGGCGATATTTTTGCCGTTCCCGAGGGAACGCCGGTGTTCCCGAACGAACCGATACTGACCGTTCGTGCGCCGGCGATCGAAGCGCAGCTGATCGAGACCTTCGTGCTGCTCACGATCAACCATCAAAGCCTGATCGCCACCAAGGCGAACCGCATCGTCCGTGCCGCTCAGGGAAAAGCGGTGCTCGAATTCGGCTCAAGGCGCGCACAGGGCGCTTCCGGCGCGGTAGACGGCGCGAGAGCGGCTTATATCGGCGGTTGTGCCGGTACAGCCTGCACGCTGACCGATCAGCTCTACGGCGTTCCGGCAGGCGGCACCATGGCGCATGCCTGGGTGCAGATGTTCGACAGCGAACTCGAAGCATTCCGTACTTACTGCGAACTGTACCCGAAGAATCCTACCCTGCTGGTCGACACCTACGACACCCTGCGCAGCGGTATTCCCAACGCGATCGAGGTGTTCCGCGAGAAAAATATCCGCGAATGCGCGATCCGTCTGGATTCCGGCGATATCTCCTACCTCTCTAAAAAAGCGAGGAAGATGCTCGACGACGCCGGATTGACCGACTGCAAGATCACGGTTTCCAACGCGCTTGACGAAAAGCTGATCCGCGACCTGATGATGCAGGGCGCGAAGATCGACACCTTCGGCGTGGGAGAGAGGCTGATCACCTCGTCCAGCGCGCCTGTATTCGGCGGCGTATACAAGCTGGTTGCCGTTGAAAAACGCAACGGCGAGATCGAACCAAAGATCAAGGTCAGCGAGAACACTGCCAAGATCACTAATCCGCATTTCAAGAAGGTTTACCGTTATTTTGACAACGAAAGCGGCAAGGCACTCGCCGATGAGCTCTGCGTATGGGACGAGACCGTGGACGATACCAAGCCGCATACCATATTTGACCCGAACGCCACTTGGAAAACCAAAACGCTCATCAACTTTACCGCGAAGGAATTGCTGGTTCCGGTGTTCAAAAACGGCGAATGCGTTTACGACTGTCCTTCCATTCAGGAGATACAGGCGTACTGTGCCGGACAACTCGACTGCCTCTGGGACGAGGTCAAGCGCTTCGAAAATCCGCATAACTACTATGTCGATCTGTCAGAACAGATTTATCAGATCAAGAGCATCCTCCTGAGCCTGCATAAGATGTAGGGGAGTTGACAGTTGATAGTTGACAGTTATTAGTTATCAGTTAGAAAAGTATGATATGAAAAAACGTCAGCGTGGAGTGCTGACGTTTTTTGTATTCAGATAAACTTGAATTC
>CAMKSB010000122.1 GCA_946415335.1 uncultured Clostridia bacterium | reverse complement strand
ATTATACCTTGCTAATGTGACAGTTTTTTGTCGGTTTTCCTTATTATATCATATTTTTCTGTGTATTGAAATAGTTGAAAAAATATTTTATAATAGAAAAGCAAATCTTTCCGAAGGGATGATACCATGGAATTCAGGACGATTGCCGCCGAGACGATCACCGCGGCGGTAAAGCAGTTATTTCTGGACTGCAATTACGATATCGGCGGCGACATTCTGGCGGCGCTGAAAAACGCGAGAGAACAGGAGGCTTCTTCGGTAGGCAGAAGCGTGCTCGACCAGATCATCGAAAACGACGCGATCGCCGCCGAGGAGCGTATCCCGCTCTGTCAGGACACCGGCATGGCGGTGCTGTTTGTGGAATACGGCGACAAGGTCTGCGTGGACGGCGATTTTGAGGAAGCCGTCACAGAGGGCGTCCGTCAGGCATACCGCGACGGCTATCTGCGCAAGAGTGTCGTCAGCGATCCGGTTTTTGACCGCGTGAACACGAAGGACAACACGCCGGCGATCATTCACACCAAGATCGTCAGCGGCAATACCATCAAAATCACCGCCGGCGGCAAGGGCTTCGGCAGCGAGAATATGTCCGCGATCAAAATGCTCACCCCGTCCTATGGCGTGGAGGGCGTCAAGCAGTTCATTTTAGATACCGTCTTTGCGGCGGGCCCCAACCCCTGTCCGCCGATCGTGGTCGGCGTGGGCATCGGCGGCACCTTTGAGAGAGCCGCTCAGCTTGCCAAAAAAGCGACCTTCCGCCCGATCGACACCCAAAATCCCGATCCGCGCTACGCCGAAATGGAGCAGGAGCTGCTGGATCAGATCAACATGATGGGCTTCGGCCCTGCCGGTCTCGGCGGCAACACTACGGCGCTCGGCGTGAATATCGAAACCTCGCCGACGCATATCGCCGGTATGCCGGTGGCGGTCAATATCTGCTGCCATGCCGCGCGGCACGCGAGCACAGAGATTTAAGGAGGCGGCGACATGACCAAAAGAATCACACTTCCCATCACTGATGAAGCGATACAGGACTTAAAAGCCGGCGACAGCGTTCTGTTGACCGGAACGATCCTCACCGGCAGAGACGCGGCGCATAAGCGGCTGTACGAACTGCTGGAACAGGGCAGGGAGCTGCCCGTGGATCTGAAGGGCGAGCTGATCTATTACGTCGGCCCTGCTCCGGCGAAGCCCGGCTATGCCGTCGGTCCGGCAGGTCCAACGTCCAGCTACCGCATGGACAAATACGCCCCTGCTCTGATGGATCTGGGCTTGAAGGGCATGATCGGAAAAGGCGCCCGTTCGCAGGCGGTGATCGACGCGATCACGCGGAATCACGGCATTTATTTTGCCGCGATCGGCGGCGCTGCGGCGCTGATCGCCAAGAGCATCAAAAAAGAGGAACTGCTCTGCTATGAGGACTTGGGTACCGAGGCAGTCCGCCGCTACACGGTGGAGGATTTTCCGTGCATCGTGGCGATCGACTGTGAGGGAAACAATGTCTACGAGACAGAGCCGTTAAAATATAGAAAAAAAGCTTGATTTGGAGCGCGTGAATTGTTATAATAAAAGTTGAATATATTGAAAGGGGTAGCTTTTATGCCGTTTATCAATGTAAAAACCAACGCAAAGCTCAGTGAAGCGCAAAAGCTCGCCGTGGAAAACGCGCTGTCCGACGCGATCAGCCTGATCCCCGGCAAGAGCGACAGATACCTTATGCTGGCTGTGGAGGACGGACTGTCCATGATGTTCCACCGTGACGCGCAGTCGCCTGCCGCCATGGTCGAGGTCAAGATCTTCGGTTCCGCGCCAAAGTCCGCGTATGAGAAGCTGACCGCGGCGATCTGCGATGTCCTCAGCCGCGAAGCCGGCGTGGACGGCAGCGGCTGCTACGTCAAATTTGAGGAAGTCAGCCTGTGGGGCTACGACTCCTTTATGTTTTAACAACCGTTCGGAGGGAAATTTATGAGAATAGTGGTACTCGCCGGAGGCACCAGTACCGAGCGCGACGTGTCCATTTCATCGGGCATTCTGGTCGCGTCGGCACTCAGGGAAAAGGGACACGAGGTCGTGCTTCTCGACGTGTTCAGGGGCTACGAGCAGGACATCTGCGACGTGGACGCCCTGTTTAAGGAAAACTACAGCTTCACCGACTCTGTCAAGGTCGGTGAGACGATTTCGGATATTGACGAGGTCAGGGAAGAACGCCGTGACAAGTCCAACCGCTACATCGGCGAGAATGTCATCGACATCTGCCAGTGCGCCGATATCACCTTCTTGGCGCTGCACGGCGGCTCCGGTGAAAACGGTCAGGTGCAGGCGGTGCTCGACCTGATGGGACTCAAATACACCGGCTCCGGCTATCTCGGCTCGGCGCTGGCAATGCACAAGGGCGTCACCAAAAGTGTGCTGATCCAAAGCAAGGTGCTTACCCCTGCCGGTGAGATCTTCAAGACTGCCGAGGACGCGCTCGCATGGAAGCAGTTCCCCTGTGTGGTAAAGCCCTGCTCCGGCGGCTCCAGCGTCGGCATTACGATCGCGCAGAACGCGGAGGAATACAAGGCTTCCGTCAAGGAAGCGTTCCGCTACGGCGAAGATGAGATCGTTGTTGAGGAATACATCAAGGGCAGAGAATTCTCTGTCGGTCTGCTCGGCGGCAGAGCGCTGCCCCCGATCGAGATCATCCCCAACGAGGGCTTTTACGATTACAAGACCAAATATCAGGTCGGCGCAGCGCGCGACGTCTGTCCGGCGGATATCACCGAGGAAGAGGACAGAACCATGCGCGAGGCGGCGGAAGCTGCCTACAATGCGCTCCGTCTGGAAAGCTACGCGCGCGTGGACTTCATTCTTGCAGAGGACGGCAAGGCGTATTGCCTGGAAGCCAATACCCTGCCCGGTATGACGCCGACAAGCCTGCTTCCGCAGGAGGCAAAGGTCGAGGGCATCAGTTATCCCGACCTCTGTGAAAAAATCATCGAGATTTCCATGAAGAAATATAACAAGTAAGAGGTCATTATGAAACCCTTTACCTTACAGGAGATCGCCGCTGCCTGCGGCGGTACCTATGTCGGCGACGAAGCGCTGAGATCGCAGTGCATTACCTCTGTGGAACGCGACAGCCGCCAGATTCAGGACGGCTCGCTCTTTCTCGCCATCAAAGGCGGCAGAGTGGACGGTCACGACTTTATTGAAAAGTGCTTTGACGCGGGCGCGTGCTGCGCGATCTGCGAGAAGGCGCCCGAGAATCCTTCCAAGCCCTATATCCTCGTGGATTCCACGCTGGAAGCGGTCAAGAAGATCGCCAAGGCGTACCGCGAGAAATTCGATATCCCGGTGGTAGGCGTGTCCGGCAGCGTCGGCAAGACCTCCACCAAGGAAATGCTCTACGCGGTGCTTTCCCAAAAGTTCAAAACGCACAAGACGCAGGGCAACCTCAACAACGAGCTCGGCGTTCCGCTGACCTTGCTCGCGATGCCCGAGGATACCGAGGCCGCGGTCATTGAGATGGGCATTTCCGGCTTCGGCGAGATGACGCGTCTCTCCGCGATGGCGCAGCCGACGATCTGTGTGCTGACCGTCATCGGCAGCTGTCATCTGGAAAACCTCGGCGATCTGGACGGCGTGCTCAAGGCGAAAACCGAGATGTTCCAAAATGCCCGTCCGGGCGCGTCCTTCGTCCTCAACGGCGACGACGAAAAGCTGGCGACGCTCCAAACCGTCAACGGCACGGAGCCGGTTTTCTTCGGCATTTCCGACAAGAACCGCTATCACGCGGAAAACATACAGAACAACGGCGAGGGCGGCGTGAGCTGTACCCTCTGCTATGACGATACGAGGCTCGACGTGGTGATCCCGGCGATCGGCAACTACATGGTCGCCAACGCTTTGGCGGCGGTGGCGGTCGGCAGACTGCTCGGCATGAGCGAGGATGAGCTGAAAGCCGGCGTGCAGGCGTACAAGACCGTCGGCAGCCGCGCGAACGTCATCAATACCGGCGGCATCCGCATTATCGACGACTGCTACAACGCCAACCCCAATTCCGTGCGCGCTTCCGTGGATACGCTGGTGAATTTCGGCGGCAGAACCGTCGCGATCCTCGGCGATATGAAGGAACTGGGCACGAATGAACTGCCCCTGCATTTCGAAACCGGCAGATACGCGCGCGATAAGGGCGTTGCGCTGGTGCTGGCTGTCGGTCCTCTGGCAAAAGAACTTGCCAAGGGCGCGGACGGCAGGTGGTTCGAGAGCATCGAAGCGCTCGAAAAGGAACTGCCCGGCTTGCTTTTGCCCGGCGATACCGTGCTGGTCAAAGCCTCGCACTCCATGCAGTTTGAAAAGATCACCGCATTCCTGCGCGAGCATTTCCGATAAGGAGGATTTGAAATATGTCCGTTTCCTATATGACGCATCCGCTGATCAAGCATAAAATTTCGGTTCTCCGCAGAGAGACCACCGGTACCGGTGAATTCCGCAGGATCATTGAGGAGATCGCTATGCTCATGGGCTATGAGGCGCTCGCCGATCTGCCCACCAAAAATGTAACTGTCAAGACGCCGATCGAGGAGACGGTACAGCCCGAGATCGACGGCAAAATGCTGGCCGTCGTGCCGATCCTTCGCGCCGGTTTGGGCATGGTCAACGGGCTTCTTGCGCTCGTTCCCAACGCCAAGATCGGTCACATCGGTCTTTACCGCGATCCCGAGACCCATCTTCCTCACGAATATTACTGCAAGCTGCCCGAAAACATCGATCAGCGCACCATCGTCGTCTGCGACCCGATGCTCGCTACCGGCGGCTCGGCTGTCGCCGCGGTGGATTATATCAAGCAGCACGGCGGCATGAAGATCAAGTTCATGTCTGTCCTTGCGGCTCCCCAGGGCGTCAGCGCGCTCATGATAGCGCATCCCGACATCCAACTCTACGTCGGCTGTCTCGATCG
>CAMKSB010000121.1 GCA_946415335.1 uncultured Clostridia bacterium | reverse complement strand
ACCAACTCTGAAAGGATGTTACTATGAATCGTTCTGCGTACTTAGTGCTGGAAAACGGAACTGTTTTCGAGGGCAAGGCATTCGGCGCCGAAAAAGAAACAACGGGAGAGCTTGTTTTCACGACCGCGATGACAGGCTATCTTGAAACACTCACCGACCCCAGCTATTTCGGTCAGGTGGTTCTGCAGACCTTCCCGCTGATCGGCAACTACGGCGTGATCGCCTCCGATTTTGAAACAGATTCCCCTTGCCTCAAGGGTTATATTGTCAGAGAATGGTGTCAGGAACCTTCCAACTTCCGTTGCGAGGGTAATCTTGACGCCTTTTTAAAAGAAAAAAATGTCCCCGGTATCTGCGGTATCGACACCAGAGCGCTCACCCGTATCGTGCGTGAGGTCGGCGTCATGGCTTGCCGTATCCAGTACACCCCCGATGTGACGGATGAACTGCTCGAAGAACTGAAAAACTACCGCATCACCAAGGCGGTCGAGAACACGACCATCACCGAAAACGAGTTCTTCCCGGCGGAGCACGATCCGCAGTGGAACGTGGTGCTCATGGACTTCGGCGCGAAGCACAATATCGGCAGACAACTCAACAAGCGCGGCTGCAACCTGACGGTCGTTCCGGCGCATGCCACCGCAGAGGAAGTGCTCGCGCTCAACCCCGACGGCATCATGCTCTCCAACGGCCCCGGAGACCCGGCGGAGAACACCGCCGTGATCGAGGAGCTCAAGAAGCTCTCCGACAGCGGCGTGCCGATGTTCGGCATCTGCCTCGGTCATCAGCTGCTTGCGCTCGCCAGAGGCGCGCAGACTCAGAAACTCAAATACGGTCACCGCGGCGCCAACCAGCCCGTCAAGGACACGATCACCGGCAAGGTGTACATCACCTCCCAGAACCACGGCTACGCGGTCGTTTCCGAAAGCCTGCCTGCCGACGCCAGAGTGAGCTATACAAACGGCAACGACGGCACCTGCGAGGGTGTGGACTATACCGACATCCCGGCGTTCTCCGTACAGTTCCATCCCGAAGCCTGCGGCGGCCCGCTGGACACTTCGTTCATGTTCGACCGCTTTGTCGGTATGATGAAGGAATACAAGGAAAACAACTGATTCTATAACAGATAAGGATTGATACTATGCCACTGAAAAAGGATATCAAACGAGTAATGGTTATCGGCTCCGGTCCTATCGTCATCGGACAGGCTGCCGAATTCGACTACGCCGGCACCCAGGCGTGCCGTGCGCTCAAGGAGGAAGGACTGGAGGTCATCCTCGTCAACTCCAACCCCGCGACCATCATGACCGACAACGCCATGGCGGACAAGATCTACATCGAACCGCTGACCCTCGAAACAGTGAAGCGCATTATCATCAAGGAGAAGCCCGACAGCCTTCTCTCCACGCTCGGCGGTCAGACCGGTCTGACGCTGTCCATGCAGCTCGCCAAGGAAGGCTTCCTCCAGAAGCACGGCGTGCAGCTGCTCGGCGCCAATCCCGAAACCATCGACAAGGCGGAGGACAGACAGCTTTTCAAGGACACCATGGAGTCCATCAACCAGCCCTGTATTCCGTCCACCGTCGTCAACGACGTGGAATCCGCGGTCGCCTTTGCCGAGGAGATCGGCTATCCCGTCATCATTCGTCCCGCGTTCACCCTCGGCGGTACCGGCGGCGGTATCGTCAACGACGAGGAAGAACTGCGCGAGATCACCTCTAACGGTCTGGAGCTCTCGCCGATCACCCAGGTACTGGTCGAGAAGTGTATCTCCGGCTGGAAGGAAATCGAGTTCGAGGTCATGCGCGACTCCGCCGGCAACGTTATCACGATCTGCTCCATGGAGAACTTCGACCCCGTCGGCGTTCACACCGGCGACTCCATCGTTATCGCGCCGACCGTCACCCTCTCCGACAAGGAATACCAGATGCTCCGTTCCGCAGCGCTCGACATCATCTCCGCGCTGAAGGTAGAAGGCGGCTGCAACTGCCAGTTTGCCCTTGATCCGGAGTCCTTTGAATACGCGGTCATCGAGGTCAACCCCCGTGTATCGCGTTCCTCAGCCCTCGCGTCCAAGGCAACCGGCTATCCCATCGCCAAAGTGGCGGCGAAAATCGCCATCGGCTACAACCTCGACGAGATCAAGAACGCCGTAACGGGTACCACCTACGCCTGCTTTGAGCCGTCTATCGACTACGTGGTCGTCAAGTTCCCGAAGTGGCCCTTCGATAAATTCGTATACGCCAAGCGCGAGCTCGGCACCCAGATGAAAGCGACCGGCGAGGTCATGGCGATCGCGCCGACCTTTGAGCAGGCGATCATGAAGGCTGTCCGCGGCGCCGAGATCTCCCACAACACCCTCGACGACAAGGAATTCGAGCAGCTCTCCAACGCCTCTGTCGCCGACCGTCTGAGCGTCTGCGACGACAGAAGGATCTTCTGCGTCTACGAAGCGCTCAAGCGCGGCATTTCCGTTCAGAAGATCCACGACGTCACCATGATCGACGAGTGGTTCCTCTACAAGATGCAGAACATCATCAACGTCTCCGAAGAGCTCAAAAAAGGCGAGCTGACCGACGAACTCTATCTCACCGCCAAAAAGACCGGCTTCCTCGACAAGACCATCACCGAGCTGTCCGGCTGCGAGATCAATAATCCGCGTACCCCGGTCTACAAGATGGTCGACACCTGCGCGGCTGAGTTTGCCGCCGAAACGCCTTACTTCTATTCCACCTTTGATCAGGAAAACGAGGCGGAGGAGTTCATCGCCGAGAGAAAGAGCGACAAAAAGACGATCATCGTATTCGGCTCCGGTCCGATCCGTATCGGTCAGGGTATCGAGTTCGACTATGCTTCCGTCCATTGCGTATGGGCGCTGAAAAAGGCGGGCTACGACGTGGTCATCGTCAACAACAACCCCGAGACGGTCTCCACCGACTTCGACACCGCCGACAGACTCTACTTTGAACCCCTCACCACCGAGGACGTCATGGGCATCATCAAGACCGAGAACCCCTACGGCGTGGTCGTTGCCTTCGGCGGTCAGACCGCTATCAAGCTGACCAAGTTCCTCAGCGACAACAACGTCAACATCCTCGGTACCTCCTACGACGCGATCGACATGGCGGAGGACAGAGAGCGTTTTGACGCGCTGCTCGAGAAGTACCACATCAAGCGTCCGAAGGGCGTGACCGTTATGACCACCGAGGAAGCGCTCGAAGTGGCGGATTCCATCGGCTATCCCGTTCTGCTCCGTCCGTCCTACGTGCTCGGCGGTCAGAACATGATCATCGCCTTCAACGAGGAGGACGTCAGGGAGTACATGGCGATCATCCTCGCACAGAACATTGAAAACCCGATTTTGATCGATAAATATTTACAGGGCACCGAGATCGAGGTCGACGCCATCTGCGACGGCGAAGATATCCTCATTCCCGGTATCATGGAGCACGTTGAGCGCGCCGGCGTTCACTCCGGCGACTCCATCGCGGTCTATCCGGCTTGGAACATCTCCGACGAGATGACCGATATCATCGTCACCAGCTCGCGCAACCTCGCTCTCGACCTGCGCACCAAGGGACTGGTCAATATCCAGTACCTCATCTACAACAACGAGCTGTACGTCATCGAGGTCAATCCGCGTTCCTCGCGTACCATTCCCTATATCAGCAAGGTCACCGGCGTTCCCATGGTTGACCTCGCCACCAGAGCCATGCTCGGCGAACGCCTTGCCGACATGGGCTACGGCACCGGTCTCTACAGAAAGAGCCCCTACATCGCGGTCAAGGTGCCGGTATTCAGCTTTGAAAAGCTGATCAACGTCGACAACCACCTCGGCCCCGAGATGAAGTCCACCGGCGAGGTGCTCGGTATTGCCGGCACGCTGGAGGAAGCGCTCTACAAGGGTCTGATCGCCGCCGGCTACAAGATGAAGAAGAAGGGCGGCGTGTTCATCACCGTCCGTGATTCCGACAAGGCGGAGATCGGTGAGATCGCCAAGAAGTATTACGACCTCGGTTTCAAGCTCTACGCCACCAACGGCACTGCCGAGGTGCTCAAGAAGTACGGCATCGACGCGGTGGACGTTCCCAAGATCCACGAGAACGAGCACAACAACACCCTCACCCTGATCGAAAGCGGCAAGATCCAGTATGTCATTTCGACCTCCGCCAAGGGCAGGATCCCGTCCCGTGACTCCGTTAAGATCCGCCGCAAGACCGTTGAGAGAAACATTCCCTGCCTGACCTCTCTCGACACCGCCAACGCGCTCGCGGATTGCCTGCGCAGCCGTTATTCCCAGCAGAGCACCGAGCTCGTCAACATCAACCAGATGCGCGAGAGCAAGGTCAAGCTGAAATTCACCAAAATGCAGGGCATCGGCAACGACTATATCTATTTCTCCACCTTCGGTCAGTGGATCAACAACCCCGAGGCGCTGGCTGTCCGTCTGAGCGACCGTCACTTCGGCGTAGGCGCTGACGGCGTGATCCTCGTCGCACCGTCCAAGGTCGCTGACGCGCAGATGAAGATGTACAACCGCGACGGCTCCGAGGGTCAGATGTGCGGCAACGGCATCCGCTGCGTCGGCAAGTTCCTCTACGACCACGGCATGGTGGATATCAAGGAGAAGGACGAGATCACCATCGAGACTCTCAGCGGAATCAAGAAGCTGAAAGCCTACACCACCGACGGCGAGGTCACCACCCTGCGCGTCGACATGGGCAAGGCGATCCTCGATCCCAAGCAGATCCCCGTCAAGCTCAGCGGCGACAAGATCGTCGACAGAACCGTCACCATCGCCGGTCAGGAGTACAACATCACCTGCGTCTCCATGGGCAATCCCCATTGCGTGGTATTCGTCGACAGCGATATCGACCACATCGACCTCGAAAAGATCGGTCCGATGTTCGAGCATGATCCGCTCTTCCCGGAGCGCGTCAACACCGAGTTCGTCACCGTTCTCAACGACCACACCCTCAAAATGCGCGTATGGGAACGCGG
>CAMKSB010000120.1 GCA_946415335.1 uncultured Clostridia bacterium | reverse complement strand
GTATTTCTGCGCCGCAGGCGCAACTGACAACTGATAACTTTCAGCTCTATATCGTATTCTTCAACTGGTCATAGACGTTTTGAATCTTGGCTTTCAACTTGTGGATACAGTCGGTCTCTCTCGCCTTGCCGCGGACGATATCCTCCGCCATCGCACGGCAGGTAGGCGCGCCGCAGGAGCCGCAGTCGAGCTTCGGCAGGTCTTCGAGGATCTCCTCTATCCGCGTCATCATCTCAAACGCCTTGTTGATGTCCTCGTCCAGACGGAAAATATCCGCGTCGAAGGTCAGTTCCTCCGACCACATCATATCGTCCAGACTGCGGTTGCCGATGTGGTTGAGAGACACCGGCAGATACTTGCGCAGCTTGTGGATGCGCGCCTGCGCGACGTAGGCGTTTTCAACATTGAGGACGCCGCCGACGCAGCCGCCGGAACAGGCATTGAGCTCGATGAACTCCACGTCGCGAATGCGCTCGTCCTCCAGTTCCTCGAGAACCTTGATCACGTTTTCGATACCGTCCGCCGCGAGGTACTTGTCGCCCAGCATGGCGGCGGCTTCTCCGCCGGAGGTCGCCCAGCCAATGCCGAGCAAGCCGGACTGCGCGATCGGCTCGATCCCCTCGAGGTGATCCATCACATGTCCCAACTCCGGATAAATCTTAGAAATCGCGATCGCGCCGTCCACCTCGGATTTTTCCGCGTAGTTCGGCGAATGGATCTCCGTCACCTTCGCCGGACAGGGCGTGATGAAGAACACGCCGATCTCCTCCGGGGAAAGTCCGGTCTGGTCGATCGCCTCTTTCCGGGCGATCTTGGCGGCGACTTCGATCGGCGCGAGCAGCGGCATGACGTTGTGACATAGCTCGGGAAAACGGATCTTGATCAGCCTTACCACCGCCGGACACGCCGAACTGATGATGGGCTTTTGCAGCTTGTTTTCCTTGATCAGCTTGCGCGTCGCCTCGCTGACAAGCTCCGCCGCGCGCGATACCTCAAACACCGCGTCAAAGCCGATCCTTTTCAGACCGGTGAGCACGATGTCGATGTTGTCCAGTCCGTTGAACTGACCGAACAGCGCCGGCGCCGGTATCGCGACGGTATATTTGAATTTTTCGGTTTCTTCCATTGGCGTACTGTGCGCCCGTTTGGCGTGATGCGGACAGATGCGGATGCATTCGCCGCAGTCGATGCACCTCTCGGGCAGGATCCTTGCCTTGCCGCCGTGTACGCGGATCGCCTCGGTGGGACACCGTTTGAGGCAGTTGGTACAGCCGCAGCACATATCGGCATTGAGCTCAACGGAATGGAAATAATTACCCATTTCAATGACTCCCTTGTGATGATAGGGTTATGGTTGGTTGACGATGACGGTGAGATAGAGGTTCGTTCCCACGCCGATGGTGGTCTCGATCCGCATGTCATCAGTGTATTTCTTGATGTTCGGCAGACCCATGCCGGCGCCGAAGCCGAGGGTGCGCACGTTGTCGGGCGCAGTGGAAAAGCCCTCCTGCATTGCCTTTTCCACGTCCGGAATGCCGGGGCCGTGGTCGGAGAGCAGCACCTCTACCCTGTCGGGATAAATGTCGATATCGACGAAGCCGCCGTCGGCGTGGATCACCATATTGATCTCCGCCTCGTACATCGCGATCGCGACGCGGCGTATCGCGTCGGAATTGTAGCCCAGCTTTTTGAGCGTCTTTTTGACGGCGCCGCTGGCTTCTCCGGCACGCGTGAAATCCTCACCCGACACATCATAATGAAGATGGATCGCGTTACTCATACTTTGGTTCCTCCCGACAGACCGTTGGTATACAGCAGACCGCAGGCGGTGAACATTCTGAAACGCGTCTTGATCAGCGTGATGCCTCTGGTTTCAGCCAGTTTGATGATCGATTCGTCCGGCATCTTACCGCGCACAAAGACGATGCACGCCATGTCCATCATCTCGGCGGTACGCACTACCTGGGGGTTGACCAGACCGGTCAGCAGGACGGACTGATCCTTGACAAACGCCAGCACGTCGCTCATCATATCGGAGCCGCAGGCGGTTTTGATTTCCTGATCGAGATCGCCCTCGCAGATGATTTCGCCCTCGAGGATATCCAGAACATCTTTAACAATCATGTTGATACACCCTTTCTGAAGTGGTTTACAAACTAGGTCATTTTTATTATAACATAAGCATTTTCTAAACACAACAACAAATATTTAGGTAATCCAACAAATTTGTCAACAAAAACATTTTTTGTGCGCAATCCATCACTGATTGTAGGGATAGATAAAATTCAGGGGTAAAATTTTTGTTATCTTTATTGAAAAATACTAACAAAAGTGGTATGATAGAGATAATCACCGTATAATAAGGAGTGCTAACATGCTGAGGGACTTAAAGCCCACCGATACGATATCCGGTTTTCACGTCCGTCCCGGTCACTACGACGTCGACGGCGCTACCACCGTCAGAGGCGGCGTGAATTTTACGATCAGCTCTTTTGGAGCCACCTCCTGCACCCTGCTGCTGTTTTATCCCGGCGCCAGGGTTCCTTATGCGCGAATCCCGTTTCCCGATTCCTTCCGCGTCGGCAATACCTACTCCATGATTGTTTTTGGTTTGGAAATCGACAAGTTTGAATACGCCTATTCCATCGACGGTCCTTCCGATCCGAAAAAAGGCCTGATTTTCGACAAGAGCAAATATATTCTTGACCCCTACGCCAAGGCGGTCACCGGTCAGAGCGGCTGGGGCGTTCGCCAGCCCGACCAGTGCGTCTACAAGGCGCGCGTCGTCTTTAACGACTATGACTGGGGCAACTTCAAAGCGCCTTCCATCCCGATGGAGGAGCTGATCATCTACGAACTGCACGTCAGAGGCTTTACCCAGGACGAATCCTCCGGCGTCAAGCACCGCGGCACCTTTGAGGGCATCCGCGAGAAGATCCCCTACCTCAAGGAACTGGGCATCAACGCGGTTGAACTCATGCCGATCTTTGAGTTTGACGAGATGGGCTCCTACCGCAATTTCAACGGCGAACAGCTCTACGATTACTGGGGCTACAACACCGTCTGTTTCTTTGCGCCGAACACCAGCTATGAATCCAACCACCGCCATCACCGCGAAGGAACCGAACTGAAAAAACTCATCCGCGACCTCAAATCCAACGGCATCGAGGTCATTCTGGACGTTGTATTCAACCATACCGCCGAGGGCAACGAGCTCGGACCGTTCTTCTCCTTCAAGGGACTGGACAACAACATCTACTACATGCTCACGCCCGACGGCAAATACTATAATTTCAGCGGCTGCGGCAACGTGCTCAACTGTAACCATCCGATCGTGCGTGACTTCATCAAGCGCTGTCTGCGCTACTGGGTCACCGAGTACAAGATCGACGGCTTCCGCTTTGACCTCGCGTCTATTCTGGGACGAAACGAGGACGGCACCCCGATGGATCAGCCGCCGCTGCTCAAAAGCCTTGCCTTTGACCCGATCCTGGGCGATACCAAGCTGATCGCCGAGGCATGGGACGCCGGCGGACTGTATCAGGTCGGCAGCTTTCCAAGCTGGAACCGCTGGGCAGAATGGAACGGCAAGTACCGCGACGATCTGCGCCGTTTCCTGAAAGGCGACGACAACCTCGCTTGGGCAGCCGCGCACCGTTTGACCGGCTCCAAAGATCTCTACGATCCGTCATACCGCGGCAGCAGCGCTTCGGTCAACTTCCTGACCTGTCACGACGGCTTTACGCTCTATGATATGTACGCCTACAACGAGAAGCACAACTTCCTCAACGGCTGGGACAACACCGACGGCGCCAATGACAACAACAGCTGGAACTGCGGTTTTGAAGGCGAGACCAGCGACGAATATATCAATACGCTGCGCGTCAAGATGATCAAAAACGCCTTTGCGACGCTCATGTGCAGCCGCGGTCCGGCGCTTTTCCTCGCCGGCGACGAATTCTGCAATACCCAGTTCGGCAACAATAACGCCTATTGTCAGGACAACATCACCTCCTGGCTCGACTGGAGCAGAAAAGAAAAATACAACAACGTATTTGAGTTCTTCAAATATATGATCGGCTTCCGCAAGCGTTTCCACGTGATCACGCGCAACATCAAGGCGAGCACCTGTACCTTCCCGCCGGAGAGCATCCACAGCAATCAGCCGTGGAAAACCGATTTCAATGCTCATTCGCGCATGGTGGCGGTCATGTACGCCGGCGCATCAAGGGATATCCCCAATCTCGACGAGATCGTTTACTTCGGTATCAACGCCTATTGGGAGGATGTGGACGTCGAGCTGCCCGGACTGCCGACAAGTTACGTCTGGAGGCTGTATGTCGACACCGGCAGACCTGCCAATCAGGTGATCACCGAGCAGGATCACATTCTGGTTTATGACCGCAAGATCCGCATGAAGGGCAGAACGGTCGTGACCTTGGTCGCCGAAAAAATCTGGTAATATACTTTAAAAATCAAAAAGACAGGGTTCAGTCAGACTGAATCCTGCCTTTTGTTTTTAGGCAATTATTACTTGTTAAGAGCAGCGTAGATCTTGTCCATCAGGTTCGCGATAAAGGGGATCTTGCCGATGAGGGGAAGTTCCTTCATCTTGCCGGAAGCAGCGTTGACGATACCGATGATCATCAGGACGACAAAGAAGATGGCGCCGAGATTGAAGATGACGTTGAATACGTTATAAACGCCGCTGTGGAATACATAACCGAAATATCTCTCGCCGGGAACGATCGCGTCGATGATCGCCAGAATGATGGACTTCGCGATGAAGTAAGCGATGTCGCAAACGAAGAGCGTTACGCCCTGCTTGACGTGATACTGGCAGTAAGCAGAAGCCTTTCTCACAAAGAGAGGGATAAGGAAAAGCAGACCGACATAGGAAAGCCAAGCGATACCTCTGTTCTGCTGAACGTCCGCCTCGGGGCTCATTACCTGAGGATTGACGGGAGCCTGCTGCTGAGGAGCTGCCTGCTGCTGGGGAGCACCTTCAACGGGTGTGCCGCAGTTCGCGCAGAATACCGCGTCGTCATTCATCTGCTGTCCGCAATTTTTACAAAAAGCCATTGTTCTTTCTCCTTTTACACTTTAAAGTGGGGTTGTTTTGCTATCAAATTATA
>CAMKSB010000119.1 GCA_946415335.1 uncultured Clostridia bacterium | reverse complement strand
ACCACTTGCCACTAACCACTAATCACTTACCACTCCTAATGGATCGACATACACCGTCCGGTTGTTCACATAGATCACCATGCCGGGCTTGGCGCCGGCGGGCTTGCTGACGTGGCGGACAAGGGTGTAGTCCACCGGGACGTTGGTGCTGTGACGCGCTTTGCTGTGATAGGCAGCCAGACGCGCGGCTTCCATGATCGCGGTCTCGGTGATCTCTTTGCCGCCGGAGACGATAATAACATGGGAGCCGTGGATCTCCTTGGTGTGCAGCCAGAGGTCGTTTTTCGCCGCTGTTTTCAAGGTCAGGCGGTCGTTCTGGCGGTTGTTTCTGCCGACTAAGATCGTGAAGCCGTCCGAGGAGGTGAATTCCAGCGGCGGCAGGGCGCTTTGCTTCGCCTGCTTGCCCTTGGGCTTACGCAGATAGCCCTGCTCGGTCAGTTCCTCGCGGATCTGCGAGAGCTCGCGCTCGGTCTCGGCGCGGCTGACGGTATCGAGGACGGAATCCAAGTATTCCAGTTCCTGCTCGCCCTTTTGGATTTGCTCGGTCAGGAAGATCTCGGCGTTCTTCGCCTTTTGGTAGTCCTTGTAATATTTTTGGGCGTTCGCCGCCGGGGATATCGCCGGATTCAGCTTGATCCGCAGCGTCGCGCCGTTTTCGTCGTAATAGTTCTCCACGTCGGCATAGCTTGCGCCGCGCGGAATGCGGTAAAGATTTGCCTGCAGCAGATCGCCGCGGATGCGCAGCTGTTCACGGTCGGCGCACTGGCGCAGTTCGGTGTGCTGCTTTTGCAGCTTGCGCGCCGTGCGGTCGCGGAGATTGGTCAATAGTTTGATCAGGCTGTGCGTCTTGACGCGCATACGCTCCTGACGGTCGCGCTCGTCATAGAAATGGTCGATCGCCGCGTTGAAGCTCTCCGACTGCTCTACGCGGAAGAATCCGCCGTACTGCTCGACGGGCATGAACGCGACGTCCATCGGCTTGCCGTCCTCGCGGTAGACGGTGAAGGGCTTGCCGGAGCAGGCTTCGGTCAGGGCTTTCAGCTTTGTCAGCTCGTCGGTCAGGCGGTTCATGATCAGTTCGCCGCCGCGGTTGGTCGCGCCCTCGCAGACGCGGTATTCCACCTCGCGGCTGATGATCGGCGAAATGCCCTGCACGGTGTTGAGCACCGCCTTGCACAGCGGCATTTCCGCCGGAAGCTGTTGGATCTTCTCCACGATCTCCTCGGGAGAGGCAGTCAGCAGGCTGCACTTGTCCTGCGCTTCGGGCAGCTCGTATTTGATATTGGGCAGGATCAGCCGCTTGCTGCTGACGGTCAGATCGACGCGCTTGAGCGAATCGAGGATCACGCCGGTATCGCGGTTGAGAACGATGATGTTGCTGTACATGCCCATGATCTCGCAGGCAATGGTGAGATACACCGTGTCGCCCAGTTCGTTGACGCAGGAGAAGTCGAGAAAGAGCACGCGGTCGCAGTCCTGCTGACGGACGGCGATCAGCTTGCCGCCGCCGAGACGCTTGCGCAGGAGCATACAGAACATCGGCGGCTGCGCCGGATTCTCCGGCGTTTCGGCGCAGAAATTCACGCGCGGCGAATTGGCTCTTGCCGAGAGCAGGAGTTTTTTGCTGCCGTTAAAGGTACGCAGCACCAGCACCAGCTCGTCGCGGTTGGGCTGATAGATTTGGTTCACACGCGAGCCGAGGGCTTCGTCCTCGATCTCACGCAGGATATGTCTGAGAAAAATGCCGTCAAGTGCCATAGGAACTCCTTTTTTATTGAGTGGTAAGGGGTAAGGGGCAAGTGGTAAGTAGGGGACGGGTTCCTACACGTCCCGCTGCACCTAACGTCTGGCATTTCGGGACGTCAGGGATGCCGTCCCCTACGGTTAGGTTTGATATTTTTTATGACAGAATCTGTAGGGGAGACCCTCGCGGTCTCCCGGCATACGTTTGGCGTTCGTATTTGAAAGTCAGTATAAGAGGACAGGTTCCGCGTGCTGACAGGGACAAGCCCTGTCACTACAATCTCAAGGAAACGTTTGATATTGACCACTAGCCACTTACCACTTATCACTTATCACCACTACTTATGATACTTCCCGTTTGTCGCGATCTCGTAGGCGCGGTAGATCTGTTCGCTGAGGATCATGCGCGCCATGGTGTGCGGAAAGGTCATGCGGCTCATGGACAGGCGCAGATCGGCGCGCTTCTTGACCTCGTCGCTCAGTCCGTAGCTGCCGCCGATCACGAAATCGACGGTACTTCTGCCGGTGACGGCGAGGTTCTGCAGGGTATCCGAGAGTTCCTCGCTGGAGAGCTGCTTGCCCTCGATGCACATGGCGATCACGTAGTCCGCCGGGCTGATCTTCTGCATGATGCGCTTGCCCTCGGAATGGATCACCTCGTCGATCTCGCTTGGGTTGTCGCCGCGCAGCTTTTCCTCGGGCAGCTCCGTGATGGTGAACTTGCAGAACGCGGAGAGCCGTTTGCTGTACTCGGCGATCGCGTCCGCAAAATATTTTTCCTTGATTTTTCCGATACAGATGATGTTGACCTTTTGCATTAGAATATCACGCTCTTTTGTGTCGGCGCGCCCGGCGCAACGTCGAGCGTGTAGTCCGCTTTATATTTCATACCGGCGCGCTGCAATTCCGCGACGGCGGTTCGCAGGGCGACTTCCGGGGTGTTGTTCATCTCGCTGAGGTGGCCGAGCATGAGCCGCAGGGTGCCGCCGTTGACAAGCTGCGCCAATTCTACGGCGCAGGCATCGTTGGAAAGGTGGCCGCTGTCCGAGAGGATCCGCTTTTTGAGCGGAAACGGATAGGGGCCTGTTTTGAGCATTTCAACGTCGTGATTGGATTCGAGCACCACGAACTGACAGCCGGCAAGCGCCGCCCGAATGGGATCGGAGACAAAACCGAGGTCGGTGGCGATCATGCACACCTTGCCGTCGGGAGCGGTCACGCGGTAGCAGCAGCTTTCCGCCGCGTCATGAGAGGTATCGAAGCGCTCTACGCGCATATTGCCGAGAGCGAGTTCGCCGGTGATGACGGCTGTCTTTGCGCCCACGGGAAGGCGGTCGCGGTGCTGCAGCTCCTGCAAAGTGCCGCGGCTGGCATAGACCGGCAGGGCGTGCTTTTTGACAAGCACCTTGAGCGCCGCGCAGTGGTCGATATGCTCATGGGTGACAAACACCGCGCCGACGCTCTTCATGCTCAGCCCGTTCGCCTCCATGGCGAGCTCGATCTGCTTGCAGTTACGTCCAGCGTCGATCAGCACACCCTCTGCGGCAGTGCCGATATAATAACAATTTCCCTTGCTGCCGCTGAACAGCGGTACTACCCGTGCCAAATACAACCGTCTCCTTTTGTCATTTCTATTAATCATACCACTTTTCCGACGATATGGCAATGATTTTCAAGGAATAATGCGGCGAAGCCGCCATTCATGTGCGTAGTACATAAAAAAATAGGGTTCAACCTCGGTCAAACCCTATAGATCCATTCAATTGTTATGCGCGAAGCTCTTCGGAACTCTCGTTGAAGTAGACCTTCTTGATGTCTGCGCCGAGCGCCTTGAACTTCTCGACGACGTCCTCGTAGCCTCTTTCGATATACTGGATATCGGTGATCTCGGTGGTGCCCTTGATCTCAAGCGCCGCGACGATCATTGCCGCGCCTGCGCGCAGGTCGGTGGCTCTGACGGGAGCAGCGGTCAGGGGAGTGCCGCCTTCGATGATCGCCAGTCTGCCCTCAACGGAGATGTGAGCGCCCATGCGGATCAGCTCGCTGATATACTGATAGCGGTTGTCCCAGACGTTCTCGTTGACGATGCTGGTGCCGGGTACGCTCATGAGCAGCGCGGTGAACTGCGGCTGGCAGTCGGTCGGGAAGCCGGGATGCGGCATGGTCTTGATATTGACTCTCTTGAGCGGCTTTTTGGTCGCGTCAAAGATGATCGCCTCGTCGTATTCGGTGATCTTGACGCCCATCTCGCGGAACTTCGCGGAAATGGACTCCAGATGCTTGGGCGTGATATTGTTGATGGTGATACAGCCGCGCGTCGCTGCCGCTGCGCACATATAGGTGCCGGCTTCGATCTGGTCGGGAATGATGGAATAGGTCACGCCGTGCATACAGGAAACGCCGCGGATCTTGATGACGTCGGTACCGGCGCCGCGCACATCGGCGCCCATGGAGTTGAGGAAGTTCGCGAGGTCAACGATATGCGGCTCCTTGGCGGCATTCTCGATGACGGTCAGACCCTTGGCACGGCTGGCGGCGAGCATGATGTTCATGGTCGCGCCGACGGAAACCACGTCCAGATAGATGTGGGTGCCGACAAGTCCTTCTTCCTCGTCGCATTCGACCTCGATGATCGCGCCGTCTACCAGTCTGGTCTCAGCGCCGAGCGCCTCAAAGCCCTTGAGATGCTGGTCGATCGGACGAACGCCGAAATTACAGCCGCCGGGCAGCGCTACCTTTGCCTTGCCGTACTTGCCGAGCAGAGCGCCCAGCAGATAGTAAGACGCGCGCATACCGCGAACCAGATCGGTGGTCGCAGAGCTGGACGAAATATGCGTCGGGTCGATATAGAGGGTGCTCTTGTTGATCCTTCTGACCTTGGCGCCCATCTGCTGCAGGATGCGGCTGATCAACGTGACGTCGCTGATGTTCGGGATATTTTCAATGGTGCAAGGCTCATCGCAGAGGATGACCGCCGGGATGATCGCGACGGCAGCGTTCTTGGCTCCGCTGATATTGACCTCTCCAAATAACGGCTTGCCGCCGGTAACTACGAATTTTTCCACTTGTTGACACTCCAATTCCGTGGTTTTTTCATAATGCTTTCAAAATATCGGTAGAGTAAAAATCCTGTGATTTTTCTGCAAAAACCACAAGATATATTACATTTTTGTTAAGAGATACAAGATATTGTGGTTACACTTCCGTAACGTTACAATTCTCCTGTAGAAAATCATACTACAAAATTGTAGTAAAGTCAACGAGTTCTTAAAATTGTAACCGTTTTTTGGCGAAGTTGTACTCAATTAATGAAAGAACTGTCATAATTATTTTGATATTCCACAAGGCTTGTTACCGTTTGTTATAATTTCTCTGTGAGAATTATATTCGTTTTAC
>CAMKSB010000118.1 GCA_946415335.1 uncultured Clostridia bacterium | reverse complement strand
CGCCGTCTCCCAAGCTCAGCGGCAAGCTCGATCTCAAGCCTGCCATGACGCTCAAGACCTCGGTCGCCTACGTCAAAAGCCTGAAAAAAGGCGCGACGATCTCCTACGGCAGAACCTTTACCGCCGAAAAGGATATGCGCATCGCCACGGTGCCGATCGGTTACGCCGACGGCTATGTGCGCGCCAACGCCGCCGACGGTTACATGCTGGTCAACGGTCAGAAGGCGAAGATCGTCGGCAGGATCTGCATGGATCAGACCATGCTCGACGTGACCGACGTGGACTATATCGAACAGGGCGACGAGGTGATCGTGTTCGGAGCCGGCAGTCACGGCGAACCGACAGCCGATTCTCTCGCCAAAAACACCGATACCATCAACTATGAAGTGGTTTGTCTGGTCGGCAAGCGCGTGCCGCGTGTGTATTACCGCGGCGGCAAGATTACGGAAGTGATGTATAAGCTATGAGAATACTCGTTGTAGACGGCAACAGCATTGTCAACCGCGCCTTTTACGGCGTGAGACCGCTCACCAATAAGGACGGTCAGTTCACCCATGCGATCTACGGCTTTTTGACGATGCTCGGAAAAATGGAAAAGGAAGAAGCCCCCGACGCGGTGGCGATCGCCTTCGACCTCAAAGCGCCGACCTTCCGCCACAAGGCGTATGACGGCTACAAAGCAACGCGAAAGGGTATGCCGCCGGAGCTGGCTTCCCAGATGCCCCTGCTCAAAGAACTGCTCACCCTGCTCGGCTACAAGCAGGTGACCTGCGAGGGGTATGAAGCGGACGATATCCTCGGTACCTTTGCGCGCGCCTGCGAGGAGGACAGCAACGTCTGCGTGATCGCCACCGGCGACCGCGACAGTTTGCAGCTTGTTTCGGAGGAAACCGTCGTCCGCCTGTGTACCAACCGCGGCGACGTGCGCTATACCCCGGAGAAGATCATGGAGGACTACGGCGTGACGCCGCGCGAGCTGATCGAGATCAAGGCGATCCAAGGCGATTCCTCCGACAATATCCCCGGCGTAGCCGGCATCGGTCCCAAGGGCGCCGGCGATCTGATCCAGCGGTTCCACACCGTTGACTATATCTACGATCACATCGACGAAATCGACGTCAAGGACGGCGTGCGCAAGAAGCTGCTCGCTTCACGCGAGAACGCCATGCTCAGCCGTATGCTGGGCGAGATCCGCCGCGACGTGCCGATCGACACCGATCCGAGCCACTATATCGTCACGCGCGAGCACCCGGAGCAGGCGCTGGCGCTAATGAATCAACTGGAATTATTTTCTTTAATAGAAAAATACGGTCTTTCCGACGTGGAAGCCCCTGCCCCTGCGCAGGAGGAAGCGGCTGTATTGAATATATCGGCGGAACCGCCGGTTATACAGCCCGGAGAGCCGGTCTATCTGCAATTTGAAATTTCCGATAAAGAATTAAAACGCTTTGCCGTCATGCAAAACGGCGTGATTTCTGTCAGAACCGACAAAAACGCCTTTGATGCTTTGCTGCAAAACACAGAAATCAGCCTCTATACCCGCGGTAGCAAGGCGCTTTTTGCCTACGCCGACCGAAACGGCTTCGAGGTGAACAACATCGCCTTTGACGTGGAGCTGGCGGCGTATCTGCTGCAGCCCTCCGAGAAGGACTACAGCGACGAAAACCTCTGCGCCATGCATGAGATCGCCCTGCCGCGCGCGGAGGATGATTCCTATAAAAACCTGCTGCCGCTCGGCGTGTACGACAAGCTCTGCGGCAAGCTGTATAACGAGATACAGGCAAACGGTCAGGAAAAGCTGCTGGCGGAGATCGAGATCCCGCTGGCGCGCGTCCTCGCCAAGATGGAAAACCTCGGCTTTGCCGTGGACAGACAGGGCATCGCCGACTACGGCGTGATGCTTTCCGCGCAGATCAAAGAGTTGGAAAGCGCGATCTACCTCAACGCCGGTCAGGAGTTCAACATCAACTCGCCCAAGCAGCTCGGCAAGGTGCTCTTTGAGGATCTGCATCTGCCGGCAAAGAAGAAAACCAAGAGCGGCTACAGCACCAACGCCGAGGTGCTCGAGAGCCTGCGTTACGACCATCCGATCGTCGAGATGGTGCTCAATTACCGTGCGCTCGCCAAGCTGAACTCCACCTATTGCGAGGGCTTGCTCAAGGTCATCGGCGAGGACGGCAGGATCCATTCCAGCTTCAACCAGACCGAGACGCGCACCGGCAGGATCAGCTCCACCGAGCCGAATCTGCAGAACATTCCCGTCCGTACCGAGCTCGGCAGAGAAATGCGCAAGTTTTTCTGTGCCCGTGAGGGCTGGGTGCTGGTCGACGCGGACTATTCGCAGATCGAGCTGCGCGTGCTGGCGCATATCGCCAATGACGAGAACATGATCGCCGCTTTCAAAAACAACGACGACATTCACGCCATCACCGCTTCTCAGGTGTTCAACATGCCGCTCGAGATGGTCACGCCGCTCATGCGAAGCCGCGCCAAGGCGGTCAACTTCGGCATCGTCTACGGTATCGGCGCGTTTTCGCTCGGCAAGGATATCGGCGTAACCACCCGGGAAGCCAAAAAATATATCGACAACTACCTCGCCCATTACAGCGGCGTGGAAAGCTATATGGAGCGCGTTGTTGAGCGCGCCAAAATCGACGGCTACGTGGAGACCATGTTCGGCAGACGGCGCTATCTGCCGGAACTGAGCTCCGGCAAGCACATGCTCAAAGCCTTCGGCGAGCGCGTCGCGCGCAATATGCCGATCCAAGGCACCGCAGCCGACATCATCAAGATCGCCATGATCCGCGTGGACGAGCGCCTGCAGCGCGAAAACCTCCGCGCAAGGCTGATCTTGCAGGTACACGACGAATTGATCGTCGAAGCGCCGCAGGAGGAAGCGGAGCAGGTCAGAGCCCTGCTTCAGGAAGAAATGGAAAACGCCGTGTCGCTCAGCGTTCCGCTGACGGCTGACGCGGCGATCGGAAGGACGTGGTATGATGCCAAAGGATAGAATCATCGCCTTTGTCTGCACCGGCAACACCTGCCGCAGCCCGATGGCGGAGGCAATTTTCAATAAGCTCGCAGAGGAAAAGGGACTCGACGTGCGCGCGCTCAGCTTCGGACTGGCGGCAGTGCCGGGTATGCCCCCTTCCCAAAACGCGGTCGCCGTCTGTAAGGAGATCGGCATTGATATCAGCGAGAAAACCTCGCATTTCATCTACGATTACCAGCTATCCGACTTTGAGAAGATCTACTGTATGTCGAATGAGCATTACCAGATCCTCACCCAGAGCGTCGGACTGCCGCCGGAAAAGGCGGAGGTGCTCGACATCGCCGACCCCTACGGTCAGAGTATCGCCGTCTATCGCTTCTGCCGCGACATGATCCGAACTGCCGTTGAGCAGATCATCAGCAGCTATGAGAATTGAACCCATGACTGCCGCCCGGCTCGATCAGGTCACAGCGCTCGAAAACGCCTGTTTTTCCGACCCGTGGTCGCGCGACAGCTTTGAGGAGCTGCTGCGGCGAGACGATACGCTCTTTCTCTGCGCTGTCGAGGACGACGCGGTGATCGGCTACGTCACCATGTACACCGTGGTCGACGAGGGCTATATCCTCAACGTCGCCGTGGACGACCGTTTTCGCCGCAGGGGAGTCGGCACGGCGCTGATCCGCTCACTCGATACCTTCGGCAAGAAGAACGATCTGGCGTTCATCACATTAGAAGTTCGCGAAAGCAACGCGCCGGCGATCGGCTTGTACAGCCGCTTCGGGTTCATCAAGGTGGGCGAGAGGAAGGATTATTACCGCCATCCCACCGAAAACGCCCTGCTGATGACAAAATTTTACTAAAGGACACTAAGATCATATGAACATATTAGCAATCGAATCCTCCTGTGATGAGACAGCCGCCGCGGTGGTACGGGACGGCAGAACCGTTCTTTCCTCCGTGATCGCTTCTCAGGTCGAGGAACACCGGCTCTACGGCGGCGTTGTGCCGGAGATCGCGTCACGGCGGCATGCCGAGGCGATCTCTCCCGTGACGCGTCAGGCTTTGGAGCAGGCAAACGTCACCCTGCGCGAGATCGACGCCATCGCCGTCACCTACGCACCCGGACTCATCGGTGCGCTGCTGGTCGGCGTGAACTTCGCCAAGGGACTTTCCATGGCGACAGGGCTTCCACTGGTGCCGACGCACCACCTGCGCTCCCATATCGCGTCCAATTATATTTCTAATCCGGAATTAAAGCCGCCGTTTCTCTGTCTGGTGGTCTCCGGCGGCCACAGCCATATCGTGATGGTCGAGGACTACACCAAGATGAAGATCATCGGCAGAACCCGCGACGACGCCGCCGGCGAAGCCTTTGACAAGGCGGCGCGTACCATGGGGATGCCCTATCCCGGCGGTATCGCGCTCGATCAGGTCGCCGAAAACGGCGATCCGCACGCCTTTGTGCTGCCGCGTCCGGTGGTGCATGACGCGCCCTATGATTTCAGCTTTTCCGGTCTGAAAACCGCCGTGATCAACCTGATCCACAACAGCGCCCAAAAGGGAGAGGAACTCAAAAAAGAGGACGTCTGCGCTTCCTTCCGCTACGCGGTGGTCGACTGCCTGACGACCAATTTCCTCAAAGCGGCGCAGGATCTGAATGTCAACAAGCTCGTGATCGCCGGCGGCGTATCCGCCAATTCCCTGCTCAGACGGACGCTCGAAAGCGAATGCCTGACGCGCGGCTATCAGTTTTACAAGCCCGAAAAGAGTCTTTGCGGCGACAATGCCGCCATGGTAGGCGCTCAGGGCTACTATGAATATCTCAGCGGCAATATTGCCGGACCCGACCTCAATGCCTTTGCCACGATGTCAATAGAATGAGAAATCTCATTAGGAATTGACAACGCGGCATTGATAAATTATAATGAAGGTATTAATTTAAAGGAGGTTAGCCATTATGGATAACAACTTTGACAACAACAATTTCCAGCCAAATCAGACTCCCAACCCCAATCAGGAGCCTAACAGGGATTTTTCTGAGCAATTTAACCAGTTCAACCAGCCCAGAAACAACTTTGAACCTCAGCAGCCTGAAAATCAGCCGCAGCAGCCGCAGCAGCCTGACAACACGCAGTATCAGCCGCAGCAGCCC
>CAMKSB010000117.1 GCA_946415335.1 uncultured Clostridia bacterium | reverse complement strand
ACAGGGCTCAGCCGCGGCTGAACCCTGAATCGTATTAGATTTACTTTTTGCCGGTTGAACCAAAGCCGCCTTCGCCGCGGTCGGTGTCGGAGAGCTCCTCCACCTCGGCGATCTCCGGCAGGAGCACCGGCGCGATCACCATCTGGCACACGCGCTCGCCCGGTTCGATGACGTAGGGCTTGTCCGAGACGTTGCACAGACCGGCACAGACCTCGCCGCGGTAGTCGCTGTCGATCACGCCGACACCGTTGGAAAGGCAGATTCCGTGCTTCACGCCGAGTCCGCTGCGCGCGTAGAGAAACGCCGCGCAGGAGTTGTCCGGCAGTTCGATCGCAATGCCGGTCGGCACGATGGCGAGCTGTCCGGGCGCGAGCGTCAGGGGCTCGGACAGACAGGCGTAGAGATCCATTCCGGCGGCTCCGTCAGTGGCTCTGCAGGGGATCCTGGCGCCGTCACGGAGCTTTTTTATTTTTAATTGCATGTTCATCATCCTTCATGTTTTATAGATTCCTGCAATTTTCGGCAGGTTTTGATTGCTAAGTTCCAAAACAGAATAATCCTTTTTGAAGGGTAAATTCCAAAGAAGAAAATACCATTTTTCGAATAAGAAATTAAATTTCAGATTAACACTTTCCACACACTATTCCACACCGCGCAGGTACAATCCGCGTGTGAAATGTTCTTTCAACATCAAAAAGCGGTTAAAATCGGGGTATGTTTCCACTTTTTCCACATAGTTTTCCACACTAAAGCGCCAAATGTTGAAATCTGTTGAGAGTTTTGAATATTCTTCCGGAGCAATAAAAAGCGGCACGCAATTCAGCACCTCCGTGCACCCTCCGTCGCATTTGAGGAAGAATTTTTTGCCTTTTCTATCCGTCATTTTTGATTGGTTTTTGCAGGATTTGCAACTGATACCGGCACTTTTGTTGGGACAGTTGCGACAGAGCATGACCGGCAGATAGCCGTAGCTGACGATACCGCGCGGAAGGTTGCCGCCGAGCCGGTTGATGCGCTCAAAGGTGAGCTCAAAACTCAATTCTACATCGGCGAAGCCGAATTCTTCCGCCCAGAGCAGGTCGTAGGTGTTGACAAGGTTCAAGCCAAAGCCGCCGTGAAGGGTGAAGCCGAACTCTTTCGCAAGAAACGCCGCGCCGAGATTGCCGCAGAGCACGTGGCGGACGCCGATCGCCCGGACGGCTTCCAGCTGCTGCCTGATCTGCTTTTCGCGGCCGAACATGCCGCGCGGAATCTCCACACCGACGGGATAGCCCTCCGCTTGCAGGCGCTCGATCTCGCGCCGATCGCCGAACAGCGGAACGAATACCAGATCGAGTTCTTTGAAGCCCTTGCCGAGTTTCGTTCCGGTCACACGCGCTCTGGTTTGCCGCTTTTGCGGCTGATACGGCTCGATCGGTTCTAATACGTTGACCGCGTTGATTTGGTAGTGATGGACAACGCTTCTTTCCCTGTCCAGCTTCTCAAACGCCGCGCGCCGCAGGTCGTTGAGCGCGGAAAGCGGCAGGCTGAGCCCGTCGTCGAGCCGGCAGTCGAGTTCCTGCCAGAAATAGGCGGTGCCGCCGGTTTTGCCAAGCTGCGCCCGGCATTTATCCTCACTGAGAGCGATTCTCAGCGCCGGTTCCGCCTTGATATCGCCGGTGACGGCGACCGTGTGCTGTCCGTCCGAGACGGTCAGCGTCGGTTTTTCGCCGATCGAAGCGGTAAAGCTGCCGTTCACCGGAACGTTGCGAATTTCATCTTTATAACTGCTGCGAAGCTGTGAAAACAGCTTTTCATCCGCCGACATCACGTCGTCCTTGGTGCGCGTGCCGAACATTTCCTTGCCGAGTTTTCCTTGATAATAGCCGTCCGTAAAGCCGGTGCGCGAGAAAACGCCGCGCAAAAGCCGGGCGGTTTCGTCGGTGACAAAGCCGAAGTCGCGCTGTTCCACACAGGCGCGAACCGCTGCCGCGACATATTCCGGCCGCTTCATCCTGCCTTCGATCTTGGCGGAGGCAACGCCGATCTGCTGCAGGTCGTTCAGCAGGGAAATCAGGCTGTTATCTTTCAAGCTGAGGGCGTGACCGCCTTTTTGGTTGCCGACCGAGAACGGCAGGCGGCAGGTCTGGGCGCAGGAGCCGCGGTTGCCGCTTCGGGAGCCGAGCATCGCGGAAAAATAGCATTGACCGGACACGCTCATACAAAGCGCGCCGTGGACAAACACTTCCAGTTCTACCGGGATCTCGGCACAGGCGCAGATCTCGTCTCTGCTCATCTCGCGTGAGAGCACCACGCGCTTGAATCCCATCTCGTGCAGGGTTTTCACGCCGGAGACCGTGTGGACGCTCATCTGGGTGGAGGCGTGCAGCGGCAGTTCCGGCGCGATCTGTCGGGCGAGCCGGGCAACACCCATATTCTGCACGATCAGCGCGTCCACGTCCGCTTTTGCGGCGATCTCGATCGCCCTGCGCAGCCTGTCAAATTCATCGTCAAAGACGATCGTGTTGACGGTGACATAGACCTTGACGCCGTGGATATGGCAGTAGGCGACCGCCTCTTTCAGTTCATCCTCGTCAAAATTATGCGCCGAGGAACGCGCGGAAAATTCCTTTTCGCCGAGATATACCGCGTCGGCGCCGGAACGAACGGCGGCGAGCACGCTGTCAAAGCCGCCGGCAGGCGCGAGGATCTCGATCTTATCAGTCCGCATGGTCGTCTCCGAGGTCAAAGAGCGTGCCCTGCGTCATCGGCACATAGCCCATTGCTTTTTCCGCTTTTTTATCGCGGACGGTTTTTTCGAATTTCTTTTCCGCGTCGGGCTTTTTGGGCTGTTCCAGCTTACGTAGCTTTTCGTTTTCACGGTTGAGCACGCGCAGCTGGTCTTCCAGCGCGCGGATGCGCTGGCTGAGATGTGTGTTTTCGTTGATCGCGTCGGTCAGGCGGTTTTTATAGTCCGCTACCTTGTGGCTGAGTTCATTGTTGCTGCGCAGGATCACATCCGCCTTTTTGACGAGCTCGCGGTTTCGCTGCTGCTGCTTTTTGCAGTCATCGCAAAAGTCCAGCGCTACCAGAATCGCGCAGTCACGCTCGTCCAGCGCCAGCGAGGAACTCGCAGCGCGCAGCAGGTGTTCGGACACCTCCTTCGCAACGCCCTTGACGTAGGCTTCGTCGTCCTCGGTCACAAGTACGTAGCTTCTGCCGTCTATGACGACGCTCACCCTTGATTTGCTCATAAAAGCACCCCTTCAAATCCTAAAATAATCCATCTTATAGTATAACACATATAATATAGTGAACACAAGAGTTTTCTCTGCGCTTGAATTATTTCCGCGATTATGTTATACTAACTCTATATGTCTGTAAAAAAGGAGCATCTGTATGACGATACCTTTTGATTCACAAAAAATCTTCTACCGTTCGCCCTTTGGCGCTGTGGAACAGGATACGAAGGTACATTTCCGTGTGTTGGTGCCGCGTAAGGAGCGCTCAAGAGTGACGGAACTTTGCGTCAAATACGATTACGACTACAACTGGGAGTACCACAAGCTGATCTGGTGCGGCAACTTTGACGACGAACACGAGATCTGGGAGTGCGATTTCACGCCCGACAGGATCGGTCTGTACTGGTACGGCTTCCGCCTGCAAACGCCGAACGGCAACCGCTATATCATGCCGAGCGACCCGTACAAGATCTGCACGATCGAGGATTCTCCCGGCAGAAGCTGGCAGCTTACCTGCTACAAAAAAGGCTTCACCACACCGCAGTGGCCTGTCGGCGGCGTGATGTACCAGATCTTCCCCGACCGCTTTTATTTCAGCGGCGAGGAAAAGGAATTGGAGCGCACGGATTTTCAGCGCGACGAGGATTGGTATGATCTGCCTGTGTGGAAGCCGAACGAGAACGGCGAGATCACCAATTCCGATTTCTTTATGGGCGACCTCAAGGGCATCACCGAAAAGCTCGACTATCTGGAAGGTCTCGGCGTGAGCTGTATCTACCTCAACCCGATTTTTGAAGCGTATTCCAACCACCGTTACGATACCGGCGATTACTCCCATATCGACCCGATCCTCGGCACCGAGGAGGATTTCAAAAACCTCTGTGCCGAAGCGAAAAAGCGCGGTATCCATGTGATTAACGACGGCGTATTCTCCCATACCGGCGCGGACAGCGTGTATTTCAACCGCTCCGGCAGATACGGCGAGGGAGGCGCTTACCGCGATAAGGATTCGCCGTATTTCACCTGGTACAAGTTCAACGAATGGCCGGACAACTACCAAAGCTGGTGGGGCTTCTATACGCTGCCGGAGGTCATTGAGACCTCGCCTGCCTTCAATGAATATATCAACGGCAAGGATGGTATCGTCCGCAAATATATGCGGCTGGGCAATTCCGGCTGGCGACTGGACGTTGCCGACGAGCTGCCGGATGAGTTTATGGAGAACCTGCGCCGATCCGCCAAGGAGGAAAATCCCGAGGCGTTCATCATCGGCGAGGTCTGGGAGGACGCGAGCAACAAGGAGAGTTACGGCGCAAGGCGCAAGTTCCTGCTCGGCGACCAGATGGATTCCGTCATGAACTACGTGTTCCGCGGCGCGATCCTCGATTTCATCAAGGGACAGGACGCGCGTTACACCATGGCAACGATCATGAGTGTGATCGAGAACTATCCGCGGCCGGTGCTGCGCGTGCTGATGAATTCGCTCTCTACCCACGACACTGAGCGCGCTCTGACGGTGATCGCCGGAGAACCGCTCAACGGCAGAGACCGCGAATGGCAGGCGACGACCAAGCTGAGCGAGGAAAAACGGGAACTGGGTATCAAGCTGATGAAAATCGCTGCCGGTATGCAGTTTACGCTCCCGGGCTTCCCGTGCGTTTACTACGGCGACGAAGCCGGTATGGAGGGCTACCGCGACCCGTTCAACCGCTGCGGCTATCCGTGGGGCAAGGAGGACAAGGAGCTGGTGGAATGGCACCGTCAGCTTGGCAAGCTGAGAGCGTCCTGTTCGGCGCTCTGGGACGGCGAGTTCACCGAAGCCTTTGCCAAGGACAGACAGCTCGCCTATATCCGTCATGACGCACACACTGCGGTTTACTGTGCGTTTAACCTCTACGACCGTGAGGAAGTTATCACACCGCCGCCGGGCTACGACAACGCCGAGATCGTTTTCGGCTCGGA